>PBUF01000157.1 GCA_002727775.1 Gammaproteobacteria bacterium | reverse complement strand
CGGCGTTTCCATCGAGATAGGCTCTTTGGCAATTTTGAGTACTCGTCTGACTTTTTCTTCCGGCATCTCCATTCGTTCTCCCAATTCTTCAGGACTGGGCTCCCTACCCATCTCTTGCAACATCTGACGAGACACTCGGTTCAATTTGTTGATGGTCTCGATCATGTGAACTGGTATTCTGATTGTCCTGGCTTGGTCTGCAATCGAGCGAGTTATTGCTTGTCTAATCCACCAAGTCGCATAGGTTGAAAATTTATACCCTCTACGATACTCGAATTTATCGACAGCCTTCATCAAACCTATATTTCCTTCTTGAATAAGATCAAGAAACTGCAGTCCGCGATTCGTGTACTTCTTAGCAATAGAAATGACAAGTCGCAGGTTAGCTTCCACCATATCCTTCTTGGCTCTTCTGGCTTTAGCCTCCCCTAAGGACATCTTCCGATTAATATCCTTTATTTGAGTAATAGTGAGATCCGTTACCTTAGTTAAAATCTTAAGCTTTTTTTGCGATCGCACAATATCAGGTCGATTTTTTTCGACACTAACAGCGGAATCTGTCTTTCCTTTAGCTAATTTATTTATCCATGTCGCACTTACTTCGTTACCAACATATTCTTTCCTAAACAAATCTCGAGGTACCTTCGATTCTCTTACCACCAAAGCCATAATTTGTTTTTCTTCTTTCCGGACTATATCGAGTGAGTCTCTAGCCATAGAGACAATCTCGTCAAAATGTTTTGGCACGAGTTTAAAACAGGCAAAAGCCTCGCTGAGTTTTTCGCGCTGAGCTTCTGCTTCTTTGCTTCCTTCACCTTTCTCTTTCAGCACTTTCTGCATTTTGTTGTAATGTCTTTTTAAGAGAGAAAACCGTCTTTTGGCCTCATCTACATCAGGGCCTTTGTTTTCTTCCTCTTCATCATCATCATCGCCCGATGGAAGCCCTAAGTCTTCTGATCCGACCTGAGTCGCCGCTGGGACATCATCAACCGGATCAAGATATCCGACCAAGAGGTCTGCTAACTTGTTTTCTTTAGTGACCTCCGCGTAGGTATCCAAAATGTATTCTACGGTGCCTGGATAATGCGCGAGAGCCGATAAAATATCCTGTATGCCCTCTTCGATTCGCTTTGCTATCGCGATCTCTCCTTCTCGGGTTAGCAACTCAACAGTGCCCATTTCTCTCATATACATCCTGACCGGATCAGTCGTACGGCCAACCTCAGTCTCGACCGCCGCTAGCGCCGCAGCGGCTTCTTCAGCTGCCAACTCATCCGCGGTATTTTCTTCGCTGGAAAGAAGCTCGTCTGAATCAGGCGCAATCTCATGGACACTAATACCCATATCATTAATCATTCGGATAATGTCTTCTATCTGTTCAGGATCAGAAATTTCGTCCGGCAAATGATCATTGACCTCAGCATAGGTTAGAAAACCTTGCTCCTTGCCCTTTGCTATGAGTTCCTTTAATCGAGACTGCTGCTGCTCTACAGCGATTTGATTTGCCATATCTTTAACCTAAACTTTAAAGTTTCCGCCCTTTCCTTGAAATACAACCACCCCAACGCCCAAATTCGTAGGATTGCATCAATTTAGCTAGTGAACCCGCTATTATATTACTGACTTAGCGACTAAACCACCCCTGTAGCCTACAGCTTGTTGATTTTATTCTTTTTACGAGAGACAAAACGTTTCAAATCAGAAATAGAAGCTACCTCGCTCAATTTGTCTGGACTATTCAATTCTTCCTGTTCTTTGAGTTTTAGAGTCAATCGTCTCAAACCCTCTCTAAATTCAATTTCCATTTCTTCAATTTCGATCTCAACCGGCTTACCCAACAAATCACAAAAATAGTCATAGGCGGGCTCATCTATTAGTCGGACCAGAAGTTCTTCACTTCCCAAAGTTGGGTGCTTTTGGAGCTGCTTTACCGGCGCACTCAATAATTCGCATCTATTGATCAGCAATAATTCGTTCTCTCCAAAAGACTCATCCAACTGGTTCCACAGGTCTGGATATTTTAGAAGATATCCACACAGTTTAGCCTCCAGTCTCGAGACCTTCGGACCCTCCGAAAAAGACCGTTTAGGTCTGGGCGTTTGTTTTGTCTGCTCTCTCAGCCCCACAATCTGATCGATCTTCTGCTTAAACAAGTCTCTCAAAATCCCAGCCTTCATTTTGTCTATATATGGTTGGCATAACCCATAAAACTTTGCTCGATCATCGAGCGATTCAAGATTCAAAGGGATGGAGAGCTGTTCGAGTAAGTAATCAAGTCCAGATATCGCATTTTTTATTTGTTGATTAAAGTGCTCTGCGCCCTTTTTGCGCACCAACGTGTCGGGATCCTCCCCCTCCGGAACAAAAATCAATTTAATCTGTTTCTGATCAGACAATGCGGGCAACGCCCGTTCAAGTGCTTTCCAACCAGCCTGTCTGCCCGCGCCATCACCATCAAAGCACAAAACCACCTCATCAGTGTATTTAAACAGTTTGTAGAAGTGAGTCTCATTCGTTGCCGTTCCTAAAGTCGCCACCACATTAGTTAGACCACTTTGGGCCAAGGACAAAACGTCCATATATCCTTCCACTACGATAATTTTGTGAAGCCTACTATTCGATTTACGAGCTTCATATAAGCCATAAAGCTCTTCTCCTTTCTTGAATAATTCTGTTTCTGGTGAGTTCAAGTACTTGGGCCCATCGTCATCGCCGATCGATCTACCACCAAAACCAATTGTCTGGCCTTTGACATTCCTAATCGGAAACACAACCCTATTTCGAAAACGGTCGTAGTGTTTTTTATTTTTCCCCTCACTTACCAATCCCGCTTCGACCAAAGCTTCTAAGCCTACTCCTTCTAATCCATTCTCCAGTGTCTGCCAGCCTGAGGGTGCGTAACCTAACTGGTAATCTCGGGCTAATTCTCCCGTTATTCCCCTTCCTTGCAGGTATTTCTTCGCTGCTGTAGATATTCTGAGTTGCTGTTTGTAAAAGTCCATTGCTTTCGCAATCGCTTCTATTAACTTTTTGTTTGCGCTAATTTCTTGCCTCGAAGAGCCAGCCTCCCTAGGAACACTCATTCCTACCGACGCCGCTAAGGACTCTATCGCCTCAACAAAGGTTAGCCGATCATGAAGCATCACAAACCCGATGGCTGTCCCACTTTCTTGACATCCAAAACAGTGGAAAAACTGCTTATCCGGTGAGACGGTGAAACTCGGTGTCTTTTCGTTATGGAAGGGGCAAAGGCCATTATAGTTCTTACCGGCCTTCTTTAAGTCTACCCTCTCGCCAACAACATCTACGATGTCTATCTTTGCGATCAGATCGTTAATAAAAGATTGGGGTATTCTACCAGGCAATAGACCACTTCGTTCGTTCGTAATCTTAGGAGGTTAACACAAAAATTTAGCCGATAAGGATTCTAGAGACCAGAAAAAACGAATTCTTGCGCGAAACCACCTTGCCTAACTGAGCTTATCCTTGACGATACGGCTGGCCAAAGCCATATCCACCTCGTTCGCATAGTTCTCTTTCAACATGGACATCACTGCGCCTATGCCCTTCGGACCTTCGATATTCTCGTCGGTGATTATGCGATCCAACAGGTCGGTCAATTCGGCTTCGGAAAGCTGGGTAGGCAAAAATTCCTCAATGACACTGATCTCATATTTTTCTTTGTCAGCAAGATCTGTTCTCTCCGCTTTTTCAAACTGCTCTATCGAATCCCGCCTTTGTTTCACCATCTTTGATAATATCGAACGAACATCTTCGTCCGAAAGCCCCCTACGCTCGTCAACTTCTACTCTTTTGATATCAGCATTGACCAGCCGCAGGACCGCCACTCTTGCTTTATCCCGGGCTTTCATGGAGGCTTTTGTGGACTCAGTTATTTGGTCTTGAAGGGTATTCAAAATAGTTCAGCTTAGACAAGTTTTCTAGCTGCTTGGCGAATATCTCGATGGCCAGAGCAATTTCCGCTAGCGGAAACGTTCGAACCTTCTAGACTCCCTCTGTAGTTTCTTGATGTGGCGTTTTACAGCCGCAGCGGCTTTTCGTTTTCTAACAGAGGTAGGCTTCTCATAAAACTCACGCCTTCGAACTTCTGATAAGACTCCAGCTTTTTCGCAGGAGCGCTTAAAGCGTCTTAGCGCTATATCAAAAGGTTCATTCTCTCTCACTCTCACATGGGGCATAAGACAAATACACAAAAAAACCGCAATTCTACACCTCCCTAAACAGACCAGCAACGCATTGTTTACGTCACCTCTAACTGGACTAAACCTCCCTCTTAAGTTTCGACTATAATGACCCAACCATGAAAGTACTCGGAATAGAAACGTCGTGCGATGAAACAGGCATCGCTATTTACGACTCAGACGAAGGTTTGATTGGTCACCTGCTGAATAGCCAGGTCGACCTGCATGTGGAATATGGCGGTGTGGTTCCGGAGTTGGCCTCTAGAGATCACATCAGGAAAATAACACCCTTAACCGAAAAATTGCTTTCAGAGTGCAGTCTTTCAGTTAAACAGTTAGATGCTATTGCCTATACAGCTGGCCCAGGGTTGATGGGTGCTTTGTTGGTCGGCGCAACTTATGGGAGGAGCTTGGCCTGGAGCCTGGGGATTCCTGCTATCGCCGTCAACCATATGGAGGGCCATCTTCTTTCGCCGCTTCTAGCAGAGGGAGAAAAGCCTCCTTTGCCGTTTCTTGCTTTATTAGTATCTGGTGGCCACTCCCAAATAATACTGGTGAAAAGCATGGGAGAGTACGAACTCATAGGAGAATCGCGTGACGATGCCGCCGGCGAAGCATTTGATAAGACAGCGAAGATTATGGGACTTGGTTACCCTGGAGGACCTGCATTATCTGCTATGGCTTTAGNTGGGGAGCCTGGTCGCTTCAACTTCCCTCGGCCAATGATAGACAAAAATAGTTTTGATATGAGCTTCAGCGGGCTTAAAACTTATGCCAGAAATTTGATCGAATCCCAAAGCCCTCTTTCAGAGCAAGATAAAGCAGACATATCGAAAGCTTTTGAAGAAGCAGTAGTGGATACGCTACTAATAAAAAGTAAGAAAGCTCTAGAAGAATTTGCGATTGGTCACCTAGTCATAGCAGGAGGAGTCAGTGCTAATAGCCACCTGCGTCAACAATTCGATGCTTTAGAAAAGATCAAAGTTTACTACCCTCCTCTTGAATACTGCACTGACAACGGCGCAATGATTGCGCAGGCAGGTTGTTATAGGTTGATGAGGGGAGAAACAGCGCNATTAGCTATTGAAACACGTTCTAGGTGGCCCATATCAAGCCTTTAATCTAAGNCAGATCGAAAGGAACGGAGCGGNGAAGCCCCNGAAGGTAAACACTTGTTAATANTGAGATCNGAGCCACTGNATACGGNTTTCTCTGATCTGNCTTCCTANNGCNTCCCCGGTNAANTTACTTTGATNCNGTNCAAAATCCATGTNCGTNAGTTTGTTTAAGAGANTCTNTAGCTCTNTGAGTTCGTAAGAACCGTGTTTACTGGCTAAATTGAGCATTCGCNCTAGATTACTGCCATCATGAAAAAANTTNGTTTTATCCAAGCAATCNTACAATTCTTCTTTGGAGGACCTNCGCCAGTTCTTGATNAGATNAGNAAAAGNCGACCAATACCTCGANGCANGAAGGTANTTTTTNGGNAACTTCAATCTTTTAACNAGACTNTCAAAAGACTTNTTGTCCANATCAAGTTCACAGAATCGATCAATCGAATCCACTGAANTAAATGCAAAATTCCGATCAATTAACTCNGGGAACCAATCCGTCAAGCCTTCGCATCCAGCGAGAAACTCAAAAAAAAGTTGAGGATTTTCAGACTCAAGCGCCTTTATCATTTCTGTGCTCACCCTTTCAGCAGACAATTCACCTAAAGCTCCACTTTGNCTCATTTCTAATATGAGGCCNTGCGTCTCGTCCGCAACNTTGAAGTCTGAGAGCTCCGCCATAAACCGTGCAACCCTGAATACACGCAAGGGGTCCTCTGCAAAAGCCTGAGAAACATGCCTGATGACCCTATTTTTGATATCCGTCAATCCATCGTAAGGATCAATTAACTTGCCGTCCGAATTTTCGGCGATCGCATTGATCGTTATGTCCCTACGAAGCAAATCTTCTTCTAGGGTTATGGTTGCACTTGCATCAACCTCGAACCCCAAATGGCCTTTTCTAACTTTCGTCTCCCTTCTGGCTAGAGCATATTCTTCTTTCGTTTCAGGGTGTAAATAGACGGGAAACTTTTTACCCACTGTAAGGAAGCCCAGAGAAATCATTTCTTCGGCAGAAGAGCCGACTACGACCCAATCACGATCGCCAACAGATCGCTTTAGTAAGCGATCTCTGACGGCTCCCCCAACTAAATAACAGTCAAGACTGTTCATCATCATTGCCGTATAAGTAGAAGAACCTATGACAGCGGGCAAAAACTGAGTGGTCACACATAATTACTGAATCTCTAATTCTCTTACTTATTGGATTTAAAAGACTTTACCGAAAGAAATTCTTTTGTCTCCATACAATAAGCAGTTAAGCATCTACCCCAAACACACCCAGTATCTAACGCAATAATTTCTTCTCTACCAGTAACACCATTCAGGGAAGCCCAGTGCCCAAAAAGTACCTTCCTCGTTTGGTGTCCTTCTTGACCAAAGGAATACCAAGGCATCAATGAGTACGGAGCACTCTCCTTAGCCCCTTTAAAACTGAAATCCATTTTCCCCTCAAAATCAAGGAACCTCATTCTAGTAAAATAATTAGTAATAGCCCTATAACGGTCCATCCCAGTCAAGTTCTCTGCCCAATAATTTGGATTGTTGCCATACATTTGTTTAAAAAAAATCCTATAATCTAAGCCGTCTTTCTCTTCAGTGCTGGATATAATCCTGTGCACCTCTCCGGCCAAAGACAAGGCCTTCTGAGTAGACCAGAAGAAAGGAACCCCCGCATGCACCATCAAAGCGTCGAAGGAATCTTCATAATGGATTAGGGGCTTGGTTCTAAGCCAGTGACCGAGATCCTCAGCATCTTTTGCTTCGATGAGCTCAGTCAAAGTGTCGGACTTCATTTCTACGTGGCCTCCAAATAGTATTGCCAAAAAGTGAAGATCGTGATTGCCTAAAACAATAATTGCTTGATCCCCCAAACTTTTTATCAACCTCAAGGTGCCTAACGAGTCAGGACCTCTATTGATCAGATCACCTAAAAAAATAATCCTGTCAGAAGAGGAAAAATCTATTTGTTTTAGCAAAGCCTCCAACTCGGATAGACACCCCTGGACGTCACCTACCGCGTAAGTTGCCAATCTCCGCGCCTAATGCAATATGGATGTTTGAGATAGAGAAAAAGCGGGAATCGGCACAAGGAACCTGCTACCTTTTTTATCCTGAAACTCATAATGCCCATGCATAGAACCAATCGGCGTTTCTATTACCGCATAACTGCTATAACGAAACATTTCACCTGAGTCGAGCTTTGGTTGCTCTCCCACAACTCCCTCACCTTGAACCTCTTCAGTCCTACCCTCGGCATCAGTGATAATCCAGTGGCGATTCAACAATTGGCACCACCGGTCTGAATTATTGTTTATGGTCACTGTGTAGGCATACGCATAGCTATTCGCCATGGGATTAGACTCTTGTTTTAAGTAATGCACTTCCACAGTGACGTTTATCTTAGCCTCTAACTCACTAGTCATCTCTCTTCATCCGTTAAAGAATTAGTTAATTG
>PBUF01000010.1 GCA_002727775.1 Gammaproteobacteria bacterium | reverse complement strand
TCATTCAATTCTGAAAACCCATTCGCATACTCTCTACCACCGATGAATAACTCGAATCGATCGGTCACCTCTGGATTACCATCCTTTCNCCTGGCAAGNGGCGATACCTCTGCNGGGTATTCGGTTACATAAGTAGGGTCCTCCAACTTGTCTTCGACTTGCGCCTCAAACAGTTCCAGTTGCAGTTTNCCTATTCCCCAGGCCTNCTCGCACCTTANCCCAATATCCCCTAACACGTGACGCAGATAATCTTCATCGTTGATTCGATTTTCCTCAATCGCGGTATGTGAGCAAATTGATTCACTCATCGTAATTTGCTGAGCACCCTTACTAAAATCGTACTCCCTACCCTGATATACAATCTTGCTACTGCCGGAGACCGAGTGAACCAACTCGCTCAACAGCTGGTCAGTCATTTCGATAAGATCGCGGTAATCCGAGTAAGCCTGATAGCATTCGAGCATCGTAAATTCCGGATTATGCCGGGTCGACAACCCCTCATTTCTAAAATTTCGATTAAGCTCGAAAACTCTCTCGAATCCGCCAACAACCAATTTTTTCAGGTACAACTCTGGAGCAACTCGCAAATACAATTCTCTGTCCAACGCATTATGAAAAGTGCTAAATGGTCTCGCCGTAGCTCCTCCGGGGATTGGATGCATCATTGGCGTCTCGACTTCCAAATAACCAAGATCTACGAAAAATGTCCTTATTTTTTGTATTAAGTCTGAACGTGCACGAAAACGGGTTCTCGTTTCAGAACTCATAATCAAGTCTAGATATCGTTGTCTATATTTCACCTCCTGATCTACCAATCCATGATATTTCTCAGGAAGAGGCTGCAAAGTTTTGTTCAACAAAACGAAATCCGACGCGGATATAGTCAACTCTCCTTTGTTTGTCCGCATCACTGTGCCTTCGACACCAACTATGTCTCCAACATCCAACAAACTTAAGGTATTAGCATATTTTTGCTCTCCAAGTTTTTCTTTAGTTAGATAGCATTGTATTTGTCCAGAGATGTCTTGAATTGAGATAAAACTGGCCTTCCCCATTACTCGCTTGAACATCACGCGCCCACACACGGAAGCCTCGTGAGACAAATTTTCCAATTTTGACTTATCTATACCCTCGTATTTTTCATGTAACTCAACCGCGCTATTATCTCTTCGAAACGAATTGGTATAGCCTTCAGAGGAGTCAAGCCACTCTTCCATTTTCCTTTGTCGATTGATTCGAATATCTCTTTCTTCAGTCATATTGTTCCTATGAATTTTTCACTATAGGGAAGCTTTTAAACTGGCTTCAATAAAAGAGTCCAGCTCTCCGTCAAGAACCGCGCTAGGGTTAGAACTTTCGATATGAGTTCGCAAGTCTTTTACCCTTGATTGATCCAAAACATAGGATCTTATTTGACTGCCCCAGCCTATGTCAGCCTTCGNGTCTTCAATTTCTTGTTGCTCCAAACGTCTTTGCTGTAATTCCAACTCATAAAGTTTTGCCCGTAACTGCTTATAAGCATTGTCCTTGTTCTGGTGCTGAGATCTNTCGCTCTGACACTGGACAACCGTATTAGTTGGNAGGTGCGTAAGCCTAACAGCAGAATCAGTGCGGTTNACGTGCTGCCCTCCCGCCCCACTGGCACGATANGTATCCACTCTTACATCACTGGGGTTTAGATCAATTTCAATATTTTCATCGATTTCAGGTGACACGAAAATAGAAGCAAAGGAGGTATGCCTGCGATTCCCTGAATCAAAAGGTGATTTTCTAACCAAACGGTGCACCCCTGTCTCTGTTCTCAACCACCCATATGAAAATTCGCCCTTTATGAGGACCGTTGCACCCTTTATGCCTGCCACATCGCCCGAGGAAACATCGATAANTTCAGCATTAAACGAATGCTTCTCCGACCATTTTAGNTACATCCTCAATAACATCTCTGCCCAATCTTGAGCCTCAGTACCTCCCGATCCAGACTGGATTTCAAGATAGGCATTATTTTGATCCATCTCCCCGCTGAACATTCTCTGGAATTCGATTTGGGAAAGTTGAGATTCCANGCTCAAGATCTCGGCAAACACATCTTCCAACGACTGATCATCTTGATCGTCTAAAGCCATATCAGCTAGATCANTGAGATCTTGGACTGACTCCCGAAAGCCCTGAAGAACGTCTAAAACTCTCACCAAAGAGGCTCGCTCAGAACCTAAAAGTGTCGCTTTTTCAGGCTCTTCCCATATCCCTGGCTGTGAGAGCTCTCTTTCGACCTCTTCTAGCCTCTCCGTCTTGCGAGACAGGTCAAAGATACCCCCTCAGAACTGATTCACGCTCGATCAAGTCCTTTACTTTCTCTCGAATAGTCGTGATCTCGGTCATATCTTTCCCATGTGAATATATTGTAATTAAAGCCAGTCTCGGCTTTGAGAATTCTAAGGGATACCTTCAAGGTACTCCACTATCAACTGGATAGTTTCTGAACCTGCGTAACGATTTATCTGGAGTTTATAAACAACATGCACCTGTTCAGGGTTTTCCTTTAAGAATGGTTGTCTAAACGCGATAGCATCGACGAGCAAGTCGCCCTGAGCTAGCGTCATCTTCAGATGCTCTTCGCCCACCACTCTCTGGCTTACCAATCGGAACTGTCCGTCGAATACAGGTTCTGAAAATTCATTGCCCCAAGGTCCCGCCTCTTCAATAGCTAATACCAATTCTTTCGTTAAAAATTGATTCTCTAATTGACCATCACTAACTATTCTTCTATTTAATTGATCGTCAGAGACTGATGAGGCGACAAACTTATCAAAAATAACCTTGAATCTTTCGAAATGCACTTTCTTAATTGATAATCCCGCGGCCATAGCGTGTCCGCCGAATCTCAGAAGAAGTCCAGGGTTTTTTGCTGCAATTCGATCTAATAAATCGCGAATATGCAGACCCTCTATGCTTCTTGCGCTTCCCTTGATCTCACCATTTCGTGAATCGGAGTCGTCAGCGAATGCTATAACCGGGCGATTGAATTTTTCCTTTATTCTACTAGCTAGAATACCCACTACTCCCTGATGAAATCGTTCGCTGTATATCGCAATTCCATAACCAGAAAAACTTCCTTCATGCTCGCTCAATAACGAGCTAGCTTGCACCAACATATTACTTTCTATTTCACGACGTTCCTTATTGAGCTGATTCAAGGAACTAGCGAAAGCCTGCGCTCTTCCAGAATCCTCTTCCAACAAACACCGAATACCTACTGATATATCATCCAGACGACCAGCCGCATTAAGTCTTGGTCCTATTGAAAAACCAAGATCCTGAGCGGATATAGTCGATAGTTCTCGTCCTGCGATTTCCACTAACGCTTTAATCCCAGGCCTACATCTGCCCTTTTTAATTCTTTGGATGCCATGATAGACCAGAGTTCGGTTGTTCTTGTCTAAAGGCACCACATCGGCAACCGTTCCTAAGGCCACCAAATCGAGATAATCAGCAAGATTCGGCTCTGGTCGATCGGCATCAAACCAATCTCGCTCTCTTAGTAGTCGCCTGATTACTCCCATCAAGTAGTAAGCAACACCAACCCCCGCCATGGACTTACTCTGAAACTTTGACGTTTCTATAACTGGGTTAACCAGTGCGAAAGCGTTTGGTTTGCTTGAGCCTGGCAGATGGTGATCCGTTATCACAACGTCGACACCGATTTCATTTGCTCGAGCCACACCATCAACACTGGATGTGCCATTATCGACGGTCAACAATAAGGCAGGCTCAAAAGTCTGTGCTAGCTCTACTATGTCGGGAGATAAGCCATATCCAAACTGAAATCTATTTGGAACTAAGAAGTCGACGTTTTCAAAACCAAAAGCTCTGAGACACAGCAAACACAAGGCCACTGACGTCGCTCCATCAGCATCATAATCCCCGATTACTAGTATTTTCTCCTTTTGGNANAGAGCTNAAACCAATCGATTCGCTGCAACNTCAACATCAGGCATCTCATCAGGAGAAAGCAAAGTACTAAGAGAAAGGTCCAGNTCTTCNACCTTTAGAATACCCCTAGCAGCANAAATCCGATTTAGGACAGGGTGNTCGCTCAGATGAAGTTGAGATTGGAAATTTCTATTTACGATTTCCATTCGGTCTTCCGTTCTAGCTAAGACATGCTCTCCAATCTTATATCAACTACGCCCTTGGACACCTCTGGTAGAGAACCAATCGTTAATATTGCTTTTTGCATAACATGTTCCTCCACAGAATCAGTCAGGATGACTATTGAAGCATTATCACTCTCATCTTCAGATTCTTTTTGAATAACCGCCTCAATGCTGATCTCAGACTCCGAAAGTATTTTTGTCACCTCTGCCATGATCCCTGGCTTGTCGAGCACATTAATTCTTAGNTAATGGGGGACACAAACCTGATCCATTGCAACNAACTCAAANGTCGGAGGGCTAGCTTTCTCTTTNCNCGAACCCTGTGAATCNGAACCAAAATCCAACAGATCTGCAAAAACTGCTGAGGCTGTTGGCAAACTTCCTGCTCCCGGACCAGAAAACAACATACTTCCAGAGGCATCCCCAATAACAGATACCGCATTTTGTTCAAACAGAACATTGGCTAAGAGTTGTTCTTTGGGGATCAAAGCCGGATGAACTCTGGCTTCGATCCTGCCACCATCATTTCTTAATATACCGACGTGCTTAATGCGGTATCCAAGTTCGCCAGCATAAATGATGTCTTTTGCGGCAATGGACCTAATACCTTCTACAAATATTTTTTGAAAATCAAAGGGCACATCAAATGCTAAAGACAAAAGAATTGTTAACTTGTGGGCCGCGTCTATACCGTCTATGTCGAAGGACGGATCAGCCTCCGCAAAACCTAACTCCTGCGCTTTTTGTAATGCAGACTCGAAGGATAAAGACTGCTGCTCCATGGCAGTAAGTATGTAATTACAGGTTCCATTTATAATGCCAACCAACTGTTGTATCCGATTTGGGACTAAACTTCCTTGCAACAGATTAATAATGGGAATCGCTCCCGCAACAGACGCCTCAAATTTAAGCCGGTTCTTGGTTTCTTCATCCAGTAACTCATTCCCGTGAAGCGCGATCACGGCCTTGTTAGCCGTTACCACTCTCTTTCCAGAAGCTAGAGCACTATTAATAAGGTTCTTTGCGACGTCCACCCCACCCATCAACTCTACGACCACATCAACTTGAGAATCCTTCCATAAATCATCGATCGATTCAGAAAATTCGGCACCCATTAGATCGACACCTGGTCTTTTCGAGCGACTTGCAACGCGAACAACATTAATTGATACACCAGTCCTCTCGGCAATCAAAGCACCGTTATTTCTCACAATATCCAACAAGCCTTGTGCAACTACACCCAGACCAGCAATTCCAATTTTAAGCTCTTTCAACTTAACCCTCTTTTTGAACTATCAGTGTGCTCGAAAAGCTTGTGTTATAAGCCCAATTCGGCCGCCAATCGTTCAGGAGGCAAGTACCCAGGTAACATTTCTCCGGAGGAGGTAATGATTGCTGGGGTTCCCTTAATCCCGATTTGCTGGCCAATCAAGTAGTGCGCTTCAACTGGGTTGTCACAACTTTTTTGTGGTATCCCCTGCCCCTTCTTGAGTGTTGTTATCGCGCCTCTGCGATCATTTGCGCACCACGCGGAGACCGTTTTATCAAAGGTATCGCCCTCCAAACCTGCCCGTGGATAGGCCATATAGCGAATTTCAATCCCTAGGGCGTTATAAGAAGCAATCTGGCTATGCAGTTTCTGACAATAACCACAATCAACATCGGTAAAAATGTTCACAAATGTCTTTACCTCCTTTGAAGGTGAAAAAATAATCATATCTTCCAGAGGTTCCTTTGAAAGAATTTCTCTTCGAGCTTTGTCTCTACGTTTGTCTGTCTCATTTGAAAAACCCTTCCCTAAGGAATAGAGATCTCCAGCAAACATATATTCTGCGTCGGCTGTCACGTAGAGAGTAGTTCCTCCCTCCAAATCAATAGCAACAATCCCTGATACGGGACTGTTGTAAATGTCTGTGATTGGTAAGTCCGGACGGAGATTTTTCAATCTCTGTTCTACAATTTGAAGATCAGGATCGCCCTTTTCCTGCGATGAACAGATAGCAAATGGCATTACCGATAAAGCCAGCNTCAAAACGAACTGTTTCCTAATTAATCTCATAATTACCACCCAATGGATCTGTGACTACTTTGAATTACCAGCCATCCATTAGCAAACCATTATATTATTTTTCTACCCTCGCGGATGATGCTCTAAAACTAGTCCCTTTAACCTCTCTTGAGCAACATGGGTGTANATNTGGGTAGTAGACAAATCACTNTGCCCCAGCATCATNTGGACAGCCCTCAAATCNGCGCCATTATCCAGCAAGTGNGTCGCAAANGCATGCCTTAGTGTGTGAGGTGATATCGTAGTCTTTATACCGGCAGTTGCAGCATATTTCTTAATTGAATACCAAAAGTTTTGACGAGTCATGCAACCTCCTCTTTTGGTCAAGAAAAGGTAACGGCTATCACTACCCGGAAATTCTCCTCTAACCTCCGATATATACCTACCCAGCCAGTTGAGCGCTTCTTCACCTATTGGCACCAGTCTCTCCTTTCCTCCCTTACCCAATATTCTGATCACTCCCTGACGCATATTCGCGTGTTTGAATTCAATGGTCACAAGCTCAGTAATCCTTAATCCACAGGCGTACAGCAGCTCAAGCATAGTTCTATCGCGATAGCCCACAGAGGTGGTCAAATCAGGTGCGGCCAATAAGAGTCCAACCTCAGCTGAGGACAAGCTTCCTGGTAATATTCGATTTTTCTTTGGATGAACCAGAGTATCAGACGGATCCGAAGACAACTTATTTGATGAGATCGCGTACTTATAAAATCCCTTAATAGAGCTCAGCCACCTCGCCGCAGAACTAGATGCAGCCCCATTATCAAAGATATTCGACATATATTCATGTAAATCGATACCCGACGCAGAGACCAAGTTCTTGGAATTGCCACGAAGCCATCGCTCGGTTTTAATTAAGTCTCGACGGTATGCAGCCAGGGTATTGTCACTAAGACTTTTTTGTAACCAAATAGCCTGTAAAAAGTCATCTATATCATCATATTCATTTTCTTGATCACGATGATTCATTGTGAATGCACCAATAAAAGCCTAATCCAGATAAAGCGCACACTTTTAGCGCATTCCCAGGCATAAAACGCACCATATTCAAAACCTATTAAGAACATCAACATCCATCTATCGGCGGTTGAATAGCTTTTTTCGACGATAACCTTAACCTGGCACAGCTTTTGCTCTAAGTAAAGCAAGTGTCGAAAACAACACAAATTAGGAGATGACTTAATAAAGTAACGTTCAAAGCGTAAACCGGCTTGCTAGAATTTTTCCCTTTCCTCTCTCTCCCCTAAGCCTAGCAAGCTGGTTTATTTGAACTAGCGAATCTTTTCTTTAATCCTGGCGGATCGACCCGAGCGTTCTCTTAGGTAATACAGCTTCGCCTTCCTCACGTCCCCTCGTCGTTTTACTTCAATACTGGCAATCAATGGACTGTGGGTTTGAAATGTCCTTTCAACGCCAACCCCGTGAGAAATTTTTCTTACAATGAATGAAGAGTTAATGCCTTTATTTCGTTTGCCTATCACAACGCCATCAAATGCTTGCAGCCGCTCTCTTTCCCCTTCTTTTACTCGGACTGAAACGCTGACGGTGTCGCCAGGATTAAATTCTGGAATTTCTTTCTCCTGAGCCTTTTCTATTTCTTCTATGATCTTATTTCGTCTCATCACTGCATCCCAATTTAACCAATTAATCAACAAACGTATCAAAATACTCTTTGAGTAACTGAGTATCTCTATCACCCAAACACAACTCCGAAAGTAATTCGGGTCGTCGCTCGTAAGTCTTTATCAACGACGCTCTGCGTCTAAACTCCGAGACTTTCAGAGGGTCTCCGCTTAAAAGCTCAGACGGCACTTCCATATTTGAGATAGTCTCTGGGCGCGTATAATGCGGGTAATCAAACAATCCTTCAACATAAGTTTCACTACAAGAAGAATCCGGATTACCCAGAACACCCGGTAATTGACGCGACATCGCGTCAATAAAAACCATAGCAGGGAGCTCTCCCCCAGACACTACATAGTTTCCTATTGAGATTTCAAGATCAACGCACTTCTCGATAAACCTTTCATCAACACCTTCATATCGTCCGCAAACCANTATAAAGCTCTGGCAATGCTCTGCAGACAGACGATTGATTAATTCGTGGTCCAGCGTTGCTCCTTGGGGGCTCATCAACAACACTTTCGCTTCTGCGGGTGCGTCTGCTCTAGCCTTCGTTACAGCTTTTTCCAGAGTCGCAAACTTCATAACCATGCCCGGCCCTCCGCCATAGGAGTAGTCGTCTACACGCCGGTAGTTATCTTCCGCAAAATCCCTAGGATTGTAGANCTCAAATTCAATCAACCCGTTATTTACCGCCCTGCTGACAATCCCTTGGTCCTTTAGCGAAGAAAACATCTCGGGGAAAAGTGTCACGACTCCTAGCCACATCTTCAGTTCCACTCTTTTTCCCAATCTACAATAATCACGTGCTTTTCAGGATCTATACATTTCAAATACTTAGAAGAAAAGGGTATGAGCAAATTGGCTTCTTTCCCTTCAATTTCCATCACGTCATTAGACCCCGTCTCAATAAACCGTTTAAGAATACCAAATCGAAAGCCCTCCTGGTTCTCTACAACGCTACCAAGCAAATCTGACCAATAGAATTCTCCCTCTTCTAAAGGCCCAAATACATTCCTATCAACACCCACTAGTGCGCCATTTAAAGATAGCGCTTCGTCTCGATTAGTCACTCCTTCGAGTACCCCAAGAAAATCTCTGTTATTTGACTTCAAATCAAATGCTAAGAGACTTCCCCAGCTACGACCCTCGTCTTTGGAGACATAGACAGCATTATAATTTTTTAAATTAACGGGAGGGTCTGTATAAGAGCTGACCTTCAAAAGGCCTCTTAAGCCATGCGGGCCTTTGATCTTTCCGACAATCTGAATGTTAGGCGCATCTGTCCGGCCCATCACGCACCTAAGTTGAAATCATTACTCCGCTACCGCAGCTTCGTCTTTTGATGGCACTTCTACATTTTCTTTTCGTGCTCGAGAGACTAATTTTTTAACCATATCAGTAGGCTGAGCTCCCTTCGACAACCAGTAGTCAACTCGGTCCATCTCTATACGATATTCTTGTGCATTACCTTTAGCGACTGGATTAAAATACCCCACTCTCTCGATAAACCGACCATCACGGCTCCTGCGTTGATCCGCCACCGTGATATGGTAAAACGGGTTTTTTTTCGAACCGTGTCGGGCAAGTCTAATTCTTACCATAGTGCTAAATACCTTCTATATGTCTGCTGCTTTCCTGACAGAAACACAACAACTAAACCTCTATCGGGATGCGGTATTCTATAGAAATGATCCTTTGATGCAAATGCCTAACATGATCGAGAACCCTACGCACAAATTTTAGGACTTTTACCTTTTTTGAAACGGAGGTGACTGCAGGCCTCCAAGCCCACGCATCATCCTCTGCATACCGCCTTTTTTNGAGACTTTTTTCATCATTTTCTGGGCTTGTTTAAATTGCTTCATTAAGCGATTCACGTCCTGAATTTGTTTACCGCTACCCTTTGCAATACGCTGCTTACGGGAACCTGAAATCAAATCAGGAAACTGCCGCTCCTGTTTCGTCATCGAGTCAATAATCACGGACATCGTATTGAACAACCCGGAGTCCAGTGAAGCCTGAGCTGCCGCGGGCAATTTACCCATACCAGGCATTTTATCCAACATACTCTCTATTCCACCCATATTAGCCATCTGATCAAGTTGATCCTTGAAATCTTCCAAATCAAAACGGTTACCCTTCTTTAGCTTTTGAGCAAACTTCTCCGCTTTAGCTTTATCTACTTTCTTTTCAGCCTGTTCAATGAGCGATAGAACGTCACCCATTCCCAGAATCCGAGAAGCTAGACGATCTGGATGAAAAAGCTCCAGCGCGTCAAGCTTTTCTCCGAGGCCTAGGAACTTGATCGGTTGACCACATATCGCTTTGACGCTAAGAGCTGCACCGCCTCGAGAATCTCCATCAGCCTTAGTTAATATAACTCCNGTAAGGTCCAACACTGCGCTAAAAGCCTGCGCGGAGATCGCAGCATCCTGGCCCGTCATNGCATCTACCACAAACAGAGTCTCATTAGGTTGAATCGCATTTTGCAATGAACGGATCTCGTCCATCATTTCATCATCAACACTGAGCCTGCCCGCAGTATCCACTATCAAAACGTCACTGACGTTTTTCTTGGCCTGTTCAACAGCCTGACTCACAATATCCAGAGGAGCCTGAGAGGGATCAGACTGGATAAAATCAACCTCTACCTCTGAAGCAAGAGTGCTAAGCTGATCTATGGCTGCTGGCCTATATACATCGGCACTAACCAAAGACACTCTCTTTTTTTGTTCTAATTTTATAAACCGAGCTAGTTTTGCCGCGGTAGTTGTCTTACCGACACCTTGCAATCCCGCCATCAGAATAATCGACGGAGTTCCACTTCCAAGGTCCAAACTAGCTGAGCCTCCACCCAACAAATCCGAGAGCTCCGCTTGGACTAACTTTATAAACTGCTGACCCGGGTCCAAAGCCTGTGAGACTGCCAAGCCGATCGATTTTTGTTTAACCCTAGTAACAAAATCGTCGACCACCGAGAACGCAACATCACCATCAATGAGTGCGTTGCGTACTTCCGTTAGCGCCCCAGCAATATTGTCCTCAGTCAATCTCGCCTTACCGGACAGCCCTCGAAGCGCAGCGCTCATTCGCTCCGTTAGATTTTCAAACATGATTACCTTTGTTGGATAAAAAAAGAAGTATATCTACTTTAACAATTAAGGTTAACGTTGGACCTAAATATCGACTATGATTAGTGAAGAATGATAACAAATACCGCTCCAACGGCATTTCAGACTAAATGACAGCTGCTACCACTTTAACCGCGATCACGTTTTATGTTCTAGGGGTACTCGCTCAAGTATTCCGTAAAAACGAAGAAAAATTCTCCTACGACAAAGNAAGCTTCGGGCTCATGACTATTGGCTTAATCGGCCATGGATTCGCAACTTTTTTGATTTTAGANGGTGATCAAGGCGTAAACATTAGCCTTTTATCCGTTACTAATTTTGGNTCNTATTTAGTGCTTGTCTTCATCAGCCTTATGAGTCTTAGACTACCCGTGGCTAACCTAATGCTGATTGGAACTCCCGTAGCTATCATAATAGTGCTCCTAGCAGCCTTTTTACCTCAAGAATCTGCGAAACAAATCAGCACAGAAAGTCCGTTGCTTTTTCACATTTTTGCCTCGGTCGCCGCCTATGTGGCTTTGTTTATGGCCACCGTTCAATCAGTATTGCTGGGCCTTCAGGAAAGCAAATTAAAGACACGANCCGGCTCNTTGGGNAGTCTAGTNCCACCACTCGAAACCATGGAACGACTCCTTATAGCAATGCTCTGGTGGGGCCTAGCTCTTTTGTCTTTGTCGATCGCCACAGGCTTCTTCTTTTTAGAAGACATCATGGCTCAAAGAGTTGCTCATCACGTGGTAATTACCACTTTGTCATGGCTTACCTACGTCATTTTTTTTGTCGGCCGAATTGCATTCAATTGGCGCGGGACTCTTGTAGTTCGATGGGCNTTGGTAGCTTTTTCTTTGCTGGTTTTAGGGTATGCGGGAAGTAAGTTCGTATTNGAATACCTATTAANAATATGATCCTTTCCGAAACATCCCTCCTTGTGCTCTCAATCTCGATGGTGTTACTCCTTTGCTCTTCAGCTTATTTTTCTGGCACAGAAACTGCCATGATGGCGATTAATAGGTATCGATTAAAACATCTGGTCAAGAAAAAACACCGAGCAGCAAGAATTTCTAACAAGCTGTTACGCTACCCAGACCGCCTCTTGGGCGTCATCCTTATAGGCAATAATCTCGTTAATTTCACGGCAGCTACGATCGCCACAATAATTGGAATGCGTCTATTCGGAGACACTGGAGTGCTTTTAGCTCCCTGGGTACTTACGGCAACCTTTCTCGTATTTGCTGAGGTTGCCCCAAAAACATTAGCCGCCGAAAGACCAGAGAGGTGGGCGTTCAAGGCTGTGTATGTGCTTGAGCCTATACAAAGATTGCTAGTGATTCCGGTAAAAATGGTCAACCTACTAAGTAATGCTATCGTCAGGTTATTTTTAAAAAATGAACCCGCTCAAAGTGACAGCCTGTCCACTGATGAACTCCGTACCGTCGTCAATGAGGGCGCCAAAGGTGTAGGTGAACGCCAAAATATGATGGTTCGGCTGCTTGACCTTGAGCAAGTATCTGTAAACGACATCATGATTCCCAGAGGGGAAATTGAGGCAATAGANATAGATTNTGAGATGAACGAGATTGTCGAAGTCGCCTCTAACAGTCAATATACCTTACTACCCATCTACAAAGAATCTATCAACAATATAATCGGTATTCTACATTTACGACGTTTAGCAAGGTTTATGGGTTCCAATGAATTCACCAAATCAGATTTGATGCAGTTAACCCGAGAACCTTACTACATTCCGGANGCCACATCGCTAGACAAACAGCTTATTAGATTTCAGGCAGAAAAACAGAGAATAGCCCTTGTNGTTGATGAGTACGGAGAACTCCAGGGACTAGTCACNTTAGAAGATATCCTAGAGGAGATAGTNGGCGAATTNACCTCAGATTTTTCTGCAAACATNCCCGAGATNCTTCCCCAANANGATGACAGCTTTGTTATCGANGGGGGNGCNTTACTGNGAGACATTAATCGTGCTTTGGATTGGGAATTACCNATCTCGGGACCCAAAACTTTAAACGGCNTGGTNTTNGAACANCTNGAAACAATNCCAGANGAAAANNTNTGCATTCAAATAAANGANTANCAAATNGAAACCTTGCAGCTCTCNGACAACATGGTCAAAAANTTNAAGTGTGTTCNNGTNGNCNCCAACANNCTNGCGCACAAAGAGGNCAAAGAACTCAGNTNAACTAAGCGTTCCACCTTCGGTTAAGTGCGGATACAATTGCAGTCAAGCTTGCAGTTATTGTATTTCTGCTCAACCCAATACCATAAAAACGTTTTTTGTTAACATTATCCTCGATTGCTAACACACATATCGCCTGAGCATCTGTCCCCGTTCCCAGCGAGTGCTCCCTATAATCGAGGACAACTATTGGCTCATTCAAGGTATCGGCCATTGCATTTACAAAGGCCTCTATTGGTCCGCTGCCTTCTCCNTCTATTGTCACCAAATTATTCGATATTTCTACGCGAGCCACGCAACGCTGGCCCTGATCTTTACCACTCAGTAGGTCGTAATCGACCAATTTATATGGCCCACTCTCTACAATATAGTTCGAAATCAAAGAGTCGTATATTTCGTCCGTCTTCACCTCTCGATCTAACTGCTCGGTCAACTGTTGCACCATCGTCGCAAACTCTACCAGCAGCTCTCTTGGTAAACTAATGCCATAATGCTCTTCTAGTAAGAAGCCGACTCCTCCCTTTCCAGACTGACTATTTACTCGAATAGCTTCTTTGTAGGAACTGCCAACATCACCGGGGTCAATAGGGAGATAAGGAACNTCCCATAGTCCTTTCTCCACTTTGGACATGCCTTTCTTGATCGCATCTTGATGAGATCCAGAAAAAGCAGTGAAGACCAAATCTCCTGCATAAGGATGCCTCTCATGTACCGGAATCTTGTTTATTGACTCAACGGCCTCCCTGATTTCCGGCATGGCACGAAAATCTAAAGTGGGGTCCACACCTTGGCTGAATAGGTTCATTGCAACGGTCACCAAATCACAATTCCCNGTTCTTTCACCGTTACCAAACAAACAACCCTCGACGCGATCAGCACCAGCCATAATGGCCAGTTCGGTTGCCGCCACACCAGTACCTCGATCATTGTGCGTATGAAGACTGATTACCGAACTGTCTCTGTAGGGAAAATTCCGCACAAACCANTCNATCTGATCAGCNTAGACATTAGGTGTAGCCATTTCGACAGTAGACGGCAAGTTGATAATGATAGGGTCTTCGGGCGATGCACCCCATGTCTCGGCAACCGCACTGCATATATCTACAGCGAAGTCCAATTCAGTTCCCGTAAAACTTTCCGGAGAGTATTCAAAGGTCACGTTAGAAGAAAAATTCTTTAGTCCTTCCTTTACGATTTCCGTTCCTTTAACCGCTAGATCCGTAATACCTTGTCTATCGAGATCAAAAACCACACGTCTTTGTAATTCTGAGGTCGAATTATAAAGATGAAATATTACATTTGGCGCACCATCTAGCGCGTCGACCGTCTTTTCAATGAGTTCCCTACGAGCCTGGCAAAGCACTTGCACTGTCACATCGTCGGGAATCCTACCTTCATCAACGAGCTTCCTGATAAAGTCAAAATCAGGCTGGGAAGCCGCAGGGAACCCTACTTCGATCTCCGAGAATCCAATTTTCAGTAAGAGATCCCATAAACGCAGTTTCTCGTCGACGTTCATCGGATCGATTAGCGCCTGGTTACCATCTCTCAAGTCCACACTGCACCATCTCGGTGCCTTATCGATAACGCGATTAGGCCACTGCCTGTCGGGCAATTCTATCGGTCTAAAAGCTTGNTACTTTGCAAACGGCATAGCGCCTGGTGCGCGGCCAGTGGTAGGTTGTTTACTCATTACTTTATCCCTCGGCTAAGAGCAACATTCGTTCCTCTAAAAATTGATCTTAAGATTAATATTTGTTANCAGGGTGGGCTCACGCCCTTTGTAAATGAATATATGCCGGCTAAACCGGCAGGAGTAGCAGAAGCCTATCACCTAACTCAGTCAGGAAAGGCCCAAAAAATAATGTAATCTGCTCAAACATGGGGCGGCACTATAACCCTATTTTAATTTTTTGAAAAGCTCCTCAAGTCTTCGAGGTTATTTTAGATGCGGCAAAATTAGCTTTTCTTCTCGCCTCGTCTACAGTTCGACCCATCGCGAGACAAACACCCATTCTTCTCTCACCGAGAACNTCGGGCTTGCCGAACAAGCGTATCTGAGTGTCAGGTTCTGTTAACGCTTGATCAANATTTTGGAATTCAACCTGATTGGATTCACCATGAACCAAGATAACAGAAGAGGCTGACGGCCCTTTAAAACGAATATTTGGAATGGGTAACCCCAAAACAGCTCGGACATGCAACGAAAACTCACTGAGGTCCTGGCTTATCATTGTCACCATACCGGTATCATGGGGGCGCGGACTGACTTCACTAAAGTAAACATCGTCGCCTTTAACGAAAAACTCAACTCCAAATAAACCATAACCTCCAAGCGCACTGGTTACTTTCTCTGCGATCTTTTGACAGTTTTCTAAGGCAATATCCGACATCGATTGGGGTTGCCACGATTCTTGATAATCACCGCTCTCTTGTCGATGACCAATAGGTTCACAAAATGAACAACCGCCCGCATGCTGGACCGTCAACAAAGTAATTTCATAGTCAAAGTCAACGAAACCCTCAACAATTACTTTACTGGCTTCTCCACGAGCCCCGCTTTTCGCGTACTCCCAGGCACTTGGAACATCCTCGTCGCTTGAAACCGTGGATTGGCCTTTCCCGGAGCTAGACATAACCGGTTTTACAACGCAGGGCAGCCCTATATCNTCTATAGCGGCAAGATATTGCTCTTCTGTGTCGCAAAACCTATACCGCGACGTTAACACATCTAAGTCTTCCGCAGCCAAACGCCTGATTCCTTCTCGATTCATAGTCAAATTAGCCGCTTGTGCCGAGGGAATGACCTTAAATCCTTCGACTTCAAGCTCGACCAACGTCTCTGTGGCTATCGCTTCGATTTCGGGAATAATCAAGTCGGGGCTTTCTAACTCTACNATATGCCTAAGCTCATCTCCATCTAGCATATTGATCACGTGATACCTATGAGCGACCTGCATAGCAGGAGCATTCGGATAGCGGTCAACGGCTATCACCTCGACTCCAATCCGCTGGAGTTCAAGTGCCACCTCTTTACCTAACTCCCCCGAGCCAAGGAGCATGGCCTTAAATGAGCTTGAACTGAGCGGTGTACCAATAGAGATANTCATTTACGATACCTCAATCACCATTCTCCTGGACTTTCATGGAATCTCTAAATCTCGCTGCATTCTCGACATAATGAATAGCGCTGAACTTAACCGCTTTTGCCTGATCGTCAGTCATCGTTTTCACCACTTTGCCTGGAGAACCCATCACCAACGAATTGTCAGGAATCTCNTTTCCCTCTGTAATAAGCGCATTTGCGCCTATGATGCAGTTCTTACCAATTCTCGCGTTATTTAACACGACCGAATTAATTCCTACTAATGATCCCTCACCGATATCACAACCATGAAGCATCACTTTATGGCCTATAGTCACGTTAGCGCCTACCGTCAGAGGGCTTCCTGGATCACTATGCAAAACTGAACCGTCTTGTATGTTTGCTCCTTCACCAATCGTAATCAGGTCATTATCGCCGCGAATAACTGCGTTAAACCAAACGCTAGAGTTTTCTTTGAGTAAAACGTTACCGACGACAACGGCATTTTCTGCTACCCAAACTCCCTCTTCAACTTGAACCTTTGTGTCACCTAACTGATAAAGCACGTTTTACCCCTATTTTTCTTAACTCCTGCTTCAGAAATCTTAAGAGACGCACACTTTTTTTTAAAGAAGATTCCTGAAGCGACTTGCTTTAGTATTCCTCGCAAAAGACAGGTGCGATCTACTTAAATGAACTTCTGTATAAAATGCGGCGCTAGTGTTTCGATGATCGTACCTGATGGAGATACTAGAGAAAGAGCGGTTTGCGACAATTGTGGTCATATCCATTACGTAAACCCTAGAATCGTAACCGGTTGTTTACCTGTCCATGAAGACCAGGTACTTCTCTGCAAAAGGGCAATCGAGCCAAGATATGGCTTCTGGACCTTACCGGCTGGCTACCTTGAAAATGGTGAAACGGTGGCAGTAGGGGCAGCTAGAGAGACCATGGAAGAGGCTAACGCAAACGTTACTGGATTAGAGCTCTATACGGTTTTNAGCCTTCCGCATATTTCTCAGATTTATATGTTCTTTCTTAGCGAATTAAACAAAGCCGAATTTTCTAGCGGTGAAGAATCTCTGGAGGTCAAACTATTCAGCGAAGATGAGATTCCCTGGGACTCACTATCTTTTCCAGTTGTTACTCAGACTTTGGAGTTTTTCTTTGAAGATAGAAAAACAAGTGATTTCCCGGTCAGATATATCGACCTGCTATTCAAGCCTAGATCCTAACCTAGCTGTGCGCGGGCGTTTCTGAAAAGACGCAACCAAGGGCCATCTTCTTCTAGTCCGTCATCCTGAAATACATTCTGACAAACACGAAAAACTCGTTCGGGGTGGGGCATCATGATCAGNGTTTTNCCNTCATTTGCAAGAACCCCAGCTATTCCTTTCGGTGCTCCATTAGGATTGTAAGGGTAGCGCTCTGTGACCTGATGATGAGAGTCCACGTATTGTAAAGCCACCTGATTTTTATCGTACAAGCCGTTTAACTGTTCCGANAAATCAAACTCNACCTTACCCTCCCCGTGAGCAACTGCTACGGGTAGAACACTTCCTTCCATACCTGACAACCATGGAGACTTTGTCTCGTTCACTTTAACCATCACTGTTCTGCTCTCAAATTGTTCTGACCGGTTTCTAACGAACCGAGGCAAGTTCTGGCTATCTGGCAGGATAGGCTTGATTTGAGAAATCATCTGACAGCCATTACAGACGCCAAGCGCCAGCTTGTCTGATTCAAAAAATTCTAAAAATTGATCTCGCAATATAGAGTTAAACAGGATGCTCTTCGCCCAACCACCACCGCCGCCTAAGACGTCTCCATAGGAAAANCCCCCACATGCTGCCAACACATCAAATTCAGAGAGCGTCCTTCTAGACTCTGACAAGTCCGTCATATGAACATCGACACAATCAAATCCNGCTCTCTCAAAAGCCGCAGCCATCTCAATATGTCCGTTAACTCCTTGTTCTCTGAGCACNGCTACCTTAGGTCGCTCTAATCCACCAATAAATGGCCGACAAATGTCTTCGTTAACATCAAATGTTACGGAACAAGACAATCCAGGATCATCTTCTTTACCCATGGTAATCAGCGAATGCTCTTCCCGAGCGCAGTTTTCTTCATCGCGCAGAGACTGCATCTTATAGCTAGTCATTGCCCATAGGGACTGAAGCACTCCTCGATCTGAACAAAACAGTTCCTGATCATCATTAAATACTCTTACCTGCTCATCATCTCTCAATCGACCAATGAGCGTTGCCTCGACAGGACACTGTTTTATGATCTTTTCAGATTCCTTTCTTGCTACCTGAATCACAAAACCCACTTCTTCATTGAACAGGTAAGAAATTGCGTCTCCAGCAGAAATCTGTACATCGACCCCAATCCTCGAAGAAAAAACCATCTCGAGAATGGATACCAAAACCCCCCCGTCTGAACGATCGTGCATACTTAAAATCAGACCGCGTTTTTTGATCTCCAGCACAAAGTCCAACATCTGCTTAAATCTTTTGACTTCATCGACGTCAGGGCACTCGTTACCTATTTGTCCATAGACCTGCGCAAGCGCGCTTCCCCCCAACCTGGATAACCCTAAGTGAATTAACAAAAGAACCGATTCACTATCGTCCACAAGGACCGGATCCACAGTCTTCCTGACGTCAGAAACAGGAGCGAATGCAGAAGCAATAAGGGTTAACGGAGACACCACGGCACGATCTTGCTCACCATCTCTCCAATGAGTTTTCATTGAGAGAGAATCCTTTCCTACAGGAATCGCAATACCCAGAGCCGGACAGAACTCCTTGCCGACCGCGTAAACAGCATCATATAGCGCCTGATCTTCGGCATTACTNCCNGCAGCCGCCATCCAATTAGCGGAAAGTACAACACGACTTAGGCTCTCTATGTCCGCGCTTATTAGATTCGTGAGCGACTCCGCCACAGCCAATCGTGCCGAGGCTGCCGGAGAAATGAGAGCGACTGGCGATTTTTCGCCCATTGAAAACGCTTCTCCCTCATAAGTATTAAAGCCCGATGAAGTAACGGCCACGTCCGCCACTGGTTCCTGCCATCGGCCGACCATAGGCTGTTTAGCTACCAAACCGGTTATACTTCGATCGCCGATCGTGATTAGAAATTTTTTACTACCAACCGCAGGGAACTGGAGTACCCTCTCGATCGCCTCGGCGATCGAGACATCCGGCAATACTAAACCTTCTCTCGCGGACACTTCGCGAACAATTTTGCGGATCATTTTAGGAGGCTTGCCCAACAAAACGTTAAGTGGCATATCCACAGCCATGTTCTCATAAAGTGGATCCTCGACTTGGAGCAGTCCATTTTCCGTAGAGCGACCTACAACACTAAAAGGACATCTTTCACGATTACAGATTTCCTCAAATCTTCGCAACTCGTCCTCGGCAATACCCAGCACATAACGTTCCTGAGACTCATTACTCCATATCTCCATCGGAGACATGCTCTCATCAGCACTGGGAATATCCCTCAGATTGATTAGGCCACCAGCATTCGCATCATTAATCAGCTCCGGCAACGCATTAGATAATCCTCCAGCGCCAACATCATGGATCAGCAAGATAGGNTTATCCGCTCCTAAAGCACAGCAGCTGTCTATCACTTCTTGACAGCGCCTTTCGATTTCTGCGTTTCCACGNTGAACGGAGGCAAAATCAAGATCTAACGATCCGTCCGANGATGAGCGACTGGAAGCAGCCCCTCCTCCTAACCCGATCAGCATGCCAGGGCCACCTATGACTACCAGAGCGGTATTATTTGGAAAGGACTGGGNAAAAATGTGCTCCTGACTAACTACTCCGACGCCGCCAGCAATCATTATCGGTTTGTGAAACCCTCTTACACTACCCTTATCAAGCAGGCTATCCTCTATTTCGAGTGTTCGAAAATAGCCCGTTATTGCTGGCCGCCCATACTCGTTGTTAAAACTCGCTGCTCCGATGGGGCCTTCAATCATAATCTCAAGCGCCGAAACAATATGATCTGGCTTACCTGTGTTGATCTCCCAAGGTTGCTCCAATCCAGGAATACGTAGATGCGAAGTTGAAAACCCGGTAAGGCCGGCCTTGGGTTTTGACCCTCGACCAACTGCCCCCTCATCTCTTATTTCCCCTCCNGAACCGGTTGCAGCACCCGGGAAAGGTGCTATTGCCGTAGGATGATTATGTGTTTCGACCTTCATCAAAACATGCAGGGGTTCCCGACGAAAAACATACTGCTTACTAACAGGATCAACCCAGAGCCTCTCACCCGTTGGACCTGATATAACCGCCGCATTATCGCTATACGCACTTANAACATTTGCACCATTTNTCGAGTTATATGTGTGGCGAATCATCTGAAACAAACTCTCAGACTGCTCCTTATTATCAATTGTCCANTCCGCGTTGAATATTTTGTGTCGACAGTGCTCGGAATTTGCCTGAGCAAACATCATCAGCTCGACGTCACTAGGATTTCTTCCGAGATTCACAAAGGCGTCTCGAAGATATTCGAGCTCCTCTTCCGAAAGGGATAGACCCATCGTTTCGTTGGCCAGACTCAGGGCGCTAATTCCATTTCCCAATACCTCAACCGTATCTAAAGACCTTGGTTCGAGTTTCTCTTGCAAGCCTGAGAAATCCTCAACATCAAAACAATCCTGAGTCATCCGATCAAATAGAAAAGAGGGGTCAAGTTGCCCTANGTTATATTCCTCTCCCACNTANNANCTGACTCCTCGTTCGACTCTCTCGACTTGCGTCAGGCCACTGATGTGTAAAATATCTGTCGCCTTACTGGACCAAGGAGATATCGTCCCTGCTCGTGGTAANATTAAATACCCGAATTTGCCGCTTTTATTAGGCAAATCGTTTTTTGGACCATAATCCAACAAAGACTCTAGGATCTCTGCATCGTCTTTACTTAACGCCTTATTCAGAATGACTACATGTACGTATTCGCAATATTCGACAGCTGGTATTTGCTTTTTGAGTCTCGCGAGTCGAAATCGACTCATAGCAGACGGACCTGTTAGCACGATAATATCGTTAGCTTTCATGACTGATTTTTTCTCTCTTTGCGGCGCGCTTGCTTAAAAAAAATTCTTGCACTAATAGCCCACACTCCTCTTGCAACACGCCACTGTCCCAAACGACCCTGTGGTTTAAATACTCCATGTCAATTAAGCCGTTGGTTTTTACGGCGCCGGCTTTCGGTTCGCTAGCCCCAAACACTAGACGCTGAATACGACTATGTACTATTGCCCCGACACACATGGCACACGGTTCCAAAGTAACATACAAAGTCGTTCCAGGGAGTCGATAATTTCCAACTTGACTGGAGGCACTCCTTATTGCAAGAATTTCTGCGTGCGCTGTCGGATCCTTTGATGCAATGGGCTGGTTATACCCTTCTCCAATCGCCTGATTATTCTTAACTAAAACAGCACCCACAGGAACCTCATCTAGATCGTAAGCACGCTTCGCCAACTTCAATGCATGGCGCATCCAGTTGACATCCTGCAACTGTAGAGTGCTACCTGTGGGAGATTCCTTAACTGGCGCTTTAAAAATATCTGAACCCAAGAGTAATTTCTGTCTGCCATCAGAGACCTGTAATTCTAACCGATTGGCCCTAANCCGTTAAACCGATGAATAAGAAAAGCTCTGTGTTGGTTTCAAACAGCGTATTCTCTTTGCTANACTTGGTCTGTACACGATGTCGTATGAGCCATGACCACAACTAGCCAAAATTATTTCAGTTTCGGATTCTGGCAGTGCAAACACACTTGGAAAACCAGCTCAAAAAACACAGCTTGGTGCCTTTTAGGCTGCGCCATTGGAGACTTGGGAACTCTATGGGCTTTTCAGACTTTTGGCTGGGGGTGGGCCCCGATGCAGATCATGGCACTGGCGATGGTCAATGGTCTGATCACAAGCATCTTACTTGAAACCGTNATTTTAAAATTACAAGGTATGACTTTGGGTCAGTCTTTCAAAACCGCGATGGGTATGAGCCTGATATCGATGATCGCCATGGAGCTCGCGATGAATACGGTGGATTTTATCTTGTCCGGGGGGACAGCCCAGATAAGGTTATCCTATTTACCGCTTATTCTATTTTTCGGATTCATAACACCCTTACCCTATAATTATTGGCGCTTAAAGGCCCTAGGCATCGCCTGTCACTAGTCAAAGATCTAACTCGATCTCATCTCCAATCACACCAGAGCAACAAATCATTATCGTTCGATTGGTAGCTCTCTCTTCTTCTGTTAACACAAAATCTTTGTGATCTGGGGTCCCCGAAAGCACGTCAACCTCACATGTACCGCAAAGTCCAGAACTGCAGGAGTAAGGGACCGACACCCCTGCGTCGAGCAATGCAAATAGAATGGAGGAGTCTTTCTCAACCGTGACGGTCTGACCAGACCGAGCGAGTTTTACTTTGAATCCCTCTGACACGCCTTAAATAGCCCCAGAAAAAGATGGAGATTATCACAACTTCAACCTTCGCATACTTCGCTTCGGAGTCGAAGGAGNAATTTTCAAACAACTCTATTACCAAGAGCCTAATTCACAATCTNNAAAGCTGAGTTAAAATCAAGTTANGCNATTTCGTTACTTTTAGAGGGGACGACATGGGGGTCTTCGAGCGCTATCTAACAATTTGGGTCGCGTGCGCCATCAGCTTAGGCGTGAGCTTAGGGAGCTTGTTTCCGGCCGCATTTACCCAAGTCGCGGCATTTGAGTATGCCGGCGTAAACTTCGTTGTCGCGATTTTAATATGGGTAATGATTTATCCGATGATGGTCCAGGTCGACTTTCGGTCTGTTAGAGCGATAGGCTCTAATCCGAAAGGAATTTACTTAACTTTGGGCGTTAATTGGCTAATCAAACCATTTTCCATGGCTCTTATAGCCTACCTATTCTTTCGGATATTCTATGTCGACTTAGTAGACCCTTTGCGAGCCAACGAATACATAGCCGGCATGATTCTGTTGGGTGTCGCTCCTTGCACAGCAATGGTTTTTGTTTGGAGCCAGCTCACAAAAGGCGATCCTAATTACACCCTAGTTCAGGTGTCGATTAATGACCTAATTATGATTTTTGCCTTTGCTCCGCTAGCCGGGCTCCTATTGGGATTAAGCGAAATCACTGTCCCATGGAATACATTGATTATTTCCGTTTTGCTCTACGTCGTTGTACCCCTCGTGGCAGGCTTACTGACAAGAGCTTACTTTTTAAAAAACAATGAAATGCCCAGATTGGATAACCTTATTGTCCGTTTTAAACCGTTATCAATTGCAGGGCTACTCGTAACCGTCATTTTACTCTTCGGTTTTCANGCGAATAAGATACTTGCACAGCCTCAAGCAATTTTTCTAATTGCCGTGCCCCTCGTAATTCAAACCTACGGTATTTTTGCTTTAGCCTACTTTTTGGCGATCAGAATTAAGCTTAGTTTCAATATAGCAGCGCCGGGATGCATGATCGCTACGTCCAATTTTTTTGAGCTAGCAGTGGCGGTCGCTATCTCGCTTTTTGGTCTAAACTCGGGCGCTTCTCTGGCTACCGTAGTTGGAGTTCTGGTCGAGGTTCCCGTAATGTTGTCTCTAGTNGCATTCGCNAANAAAACAAAACATTGGTTTGATCAGAACTAGACCTTCAGGANCTCATCATGCGCACTTGGACTGAGAAACTAAATGTAGAAAAAAAAATTAAGGTTGTCCGGCTNGAAAAAAAATTCACGGATATCCCAGAGGGCAGNAAAATGCTGGTTGCTACNCCTCTTATCGTCGANGCGTATGTCCGAAAAATTCCCAAAGGACATTCGACTTCCTTTCTGACTATGCGAGAGGATTTGGCACGAGAATACAAAGCAGACAAAACTTGCCCGGTATCGACTGGCATTTTTTTGAGAATCTCTGCAGAAGCCGCCTACGAGAACTTCCTTCTCTCAGCTTCCGATGAAAACATAACTCCTTTTTGGCGAGTAATAGACGAAACAATGAAGGTGGCAAAAAAACTTACCTGCGGCATAGAGTTTTTACGCGAACACCGACAAAAAGAAGGGCTTTAATGAATCAGACTATTCAGGCCCTAAGTGAACAAAAGTTGTGTGAGTTAAGCCTCGAATCGAGAAGTAGAGGATAAAATTTCGCTATGAACGTAACTTAATGATCATGCCCGTGCGGCCTGTTCACATACTCCTCAGTTCTTTCAACAAGCTCTTCTCCTGCAACAATCCCTTTTTTTCCTAGTAGCGAATTTAAAGCGTCTGAAAAACGCTCGTAATATTTGTAGTCTTCTGATTTATCTCCTTCTCTCTCCCACTGTTCGATAGTCAAGATCAACTCAGATTGAAATTCNTCCCAAGAAAATAGCCCGGCTTTATTCAATAGAATAGTCATCGCAAATACTCTACCCTGCCAGGGCTCCTCGAAAATGACCTCCCCGTTAGCCATTGGTGGTTGAAGTTCTTTTAAAGGAAATTCTCTGTCTTCNAATCTCGTCATCNGTAACTTACGCAAAAATCAAGCAGACCGATCAAAACCTAGCAGCTCAACCCCAATCATGCTGTCTCTCGACACCCTCTCNGCCAGATCTGATTCCGACAAACCAGACCAGTCAGGAGGCATCTGAGGCAATACCATATAGCGNATCTCNGCAGACGAATCCCAGACTCGTACTGTTTTGTCTTTTGGTAAGGTTGTACCCATCTCTTCAAGCACTTTTCGTGGCTCCTTTACTACCCGAGAACGATAGGCAGGATCTTTATACCATCTGGGCGGAAGCCCGAGAACGGCCCAGGGATAACAGGAGCACAATGTGCAAACCACCACGTTATGCACCGATTCACTATTTTCCACGACGACCAATTTATCGATTTGACCACCAACGAAACCAAATTCCTCGATCGCTCCGGTGCCGTCCTCGACCAGTCGTTTTTTGTACTCTGGGTCTTTCCATGCCTTGGCGACGACTCGAGCGCCATTCATAGGGCCCACACGCTCATTATACAAACTGATCGTTTGATCGATCTGATCACTTTGTATCAAACCTTTTTCGATCAACAAACTCTCTAAGGCTTCCGCCCTGAGGCCCACATACGAATTACTCATCCTGCAACTCCATAAGATACGTTTCGAAGAGATCGATTCGCACTTCCGTTTCTTCTTCTAAATCCGATCCCCATAGCTCATTACCAGAAAAAGCGACCGTATAAAGGTGCTGGGGCATTTCACCCAGCCAATGTGCGTGTGAATCAGGAAATACCCATTCTCCATGTTGCGCCACAATCTCGCCTTTTTTAGCTCGCACATAGGCCGGCAACCTCGTATGGCCATCTGAACCTGTAGGAACTGCTCTGACGGCCTGTCCTACCTGAAATAAGGGTTCTGAACTCGCAGGGCTAGAGGCATTAGCTTGCTGCTCGCTGTTTTGAGGTTTTTTTTCCTTAGAGATATGTTTACTCGGCCGTGCAGCTACACGACCTTCGTCTGCAATTCCTTTGGCCAGCATGTGTTCGCGGATTTCCTCCTGGGTAACAAATCCATCCTCTACCAGTTTCGTCTCCAGACCGCCTAGCCAGCGGCCATAATAAGTGTCACTCAAATAAGAGATCGGATCGATTCTCTCAACTGCATGACGAAACCGATCCGTGTTGTCGCCCAAGTTGATGACCATCGAAAATACTCTGGATTCCCAGGGCTCATGGAAATAGGGCTCATCCTCTTCGGCTTCGACCTTTCCAAAACCGGCTTTACCACCTAAATCATGTATGCCATCCATTAGATTACTCTCACGGTTCAAACCAAACCCATTTTCTGCCACTTGAGACAGATCAACAAGCACCTCATTGCTGGAGACGACTTAATTAGAATCCCTCATCATTCCCTCNACTCGATCAATAAACTCCTGNGAGAACCAAGCGTTTTTAGCNTCNGGCCACCACTTNGCCGGAGCCCCACTCTTCAACATGCGAATTAAGCCTGTCGCGTGATCCTTTTCCTGCTCGGTTAACGGTAAATTAAAGTCTGCTTCGTATTTTCTGAACAAGGCCACCCACAAGCAGCATACCCGGTAAGCTTCTTCACTAGACAACTGATAACAATCCTCNATTGATTGCATGCCAGGNANTTTACTTCCCGCTTGCGCATACACNTTNCCCAACAAAGACCCCAATTCTGGGGAAGTTGCTTGTGCAAGCAAAATCTCTCTTGTTCCNTCCTGCCTNGCTTGAATGGTTGCNGCCACTCTGGCCTGTCTGTCTCCTCGCACTTGCACGCCTACATATATCAAAGAAGCCATAACAGCCAGGGCGCTTAGCGATTCAGCTAGAGCCGCAATAATTTCCCAGTTTATAGACATCGAATACTCCAATTGCCATTTAATCTATCGATTAAATGCGCAAAAGAATCGATCAGCAAGATCAGAGAGACGACACTATCGCCCGATCACGGGTCCTCAGAATAAANGCNCCNGTTCGATAGTANTACCAACAGCCCAGCACAATCGCCACAAGAGTGGCTAAGAGTCCATATCTCAACGAATCCTGGCCCATGGAAGGCTCAAATAAATCACTGAGCAAGCCAATGGTAAAGGGCCCTAACCCTAATCCTATGATATTCAGTATGAACAAGTTAATCGCCGCACAAACGGACCTCATTTCCAGAGGTGTGTGGTTTTGTATCAANGCGAAACCGCAAGCNACGTATATCGTTCCCAGAAAAGCGGGTATCGCATAAGCTNAAATCGCAGTTTCTGCAGTTTCTGCAAAGAAGCAAAGCAACATAAAAGGCACGCTAATCAGGCCCACGATCGCCACTAACCAGGCGAGCCAGTGCTCACCGTATTTTTTNCCCAAGTGATCAGCGATCCTGCCCCCCAGATAGATTCCGATCGCACCGCCTACACCNAGGGTTAAGGCTAAATAGGTGCCCGCCTCACCAGTACCCATTTCGTGAATCCTGACTAAGTAAATCGGNACCCAAATCACGGAAGCATAGCCTGCAAACGCGGTCAGGGTGCCCGCGATTACCACATTTCTCAATACGGGACTTGCGAACAGAAACCTTACAACAGCCCAAAAAGGAGGAGGAGGCACTTCATGGACTAACGCCTCAGAGTAACCCCGGGGGGGCTCGGAGACCGTGAATCTCACTAGTAATGCGATCAAGATNCCAGGCAGACCGACCACCAGAAAGGCGACTCGCCATCCATACCATTCGTTTATCCAACCGCCCACCAAAAACCCGATTAATATTCCCCAGTTCACGCCGGTACCGAAAATNGCCATTGCNGTGGACCTATTCTCAGGCGGGTAAAGGTCCGAAATCATTGAGTGNGAAGGAGGGTTTGAGCCTGCTTCCCCAACNCCNACACCAATNCGCATNAACANCAGCTGAACAAAGNTNGTCGCNGCAGCGCATAACGCGGTCATCAAGCTCCAGAGAAATACTGAAAANGAAATNAGGTTTCTGCGGTTNTGTCGATCAGCCCACATGGCCATGGGCATACCGAGTGTCGCGTAAAAAGCCGCGAACATGATCCCGGTGAGCAACCCCAACTGAGTGTCAGAAATAAGCAGAGACTCTTTGATGGGCTGTCCCAGTATGCCCATGATCTGACGGTCGACATGACTCGAGGTAAATACAACAACCAGCATAAACAGCGTGTAACGTCTTTCACGCTCGGTAACATGATGAGCCATAGATCTCCTAAAATCCGAGGGGATATAGATTCCGAAAAAATGCGATCCCTATCTTATCCAACTCTACTTTCCCAGACCACGGATCATTGAATAGGCCTCNAGAGCTCTATTTCTTGATTCCGCCAAATCAACGATAGGTTCAGGGTAGTCTTTCCCAAGGACCACCTCGGCTTCTTCTAAGACTGCTGCCGGAGCCTCCCAGGGGTTGAACAAATACTTGAGCGGCAATTTTTTGAGCTCAGGAACGTATCGGCAAGTATAGGTGCCGTCNGAGTCAAATTTTCGACCTTGCGTGACNGGATTAAACACCCTGAAATACGGCGCCGCGTCAACACCACAGCCAGATACCCATTGCCAACCCATGCTGTTATTCGCTAGATCTGCATCGACTAAACAATCCCAGAACCAGTCTCTGCCCCTCCGCCAATCAATAAGTAGATTTTTCACGAGAAAGGAACCCGCCACCATACGCAAACGATTGTGCATAAANCCGGTTTNCCATAGCTCTCTCATCGCCGCATCAACAAAAGGAAAACCCGTTTGGCCCATCTTCCACGCATCAAAGTTTGATTCGTCGTCGATCCAGGGGAAGGAGTCANATTTCCTTTGCATATTTACTTCAGGCAAATCTGGAAAATGGTATAGCAGCGATTGTGCAAACCCTCTCCAACCCAATTGAGACAGAAAGGTATCGTCATAGAGTTCATCTTCTGATTTCTGCATTTTTTGACTCAACCTTTCATAAATTCTATGGACGGAAATAAGTCCCCAAGAAATGTAAGGTGATAGATTTGAGGACGCGTGGCGGGAGGGAAAATCGCGTCCANTACTGTAACCAGATAATTTATTCTCCAAAAACTCGTTTAGTGCTCGATGAGCTCCTGCTTCGCTTACATCCCACCTTTCTCGTAGTCCACTATCCCAGTCCACGGAAGGCAACAAATTCATATCTTCTAAGGATACNGANGCCGCCGACTCAACCACGTCAGACAGCTTTATCGTTGATATCTCCCCAGCAGGTTCNTCAGGCAAAGGCCTGCTTAAGCAACCTCGCCTGAAAAATGGAGTAAAGACTTTATATGGAGANCCATCTCCTTTCAGCACCTCCCAGGGCTCCCATAAAGCAGATCCATTAAAGCTATTAGCCTNAATCCCACNTTGCTCCAAATNCNTGGTAATCGATCTNTCCTNGGCTATGGNGATCGGTTCGTAACAACGATTCCAAAACACNGCANTAACTTCTTNNTCTTNGGCTAAATCACAAATGNTCTTNGCCGNATCACCNCGAAANAGGATTAAGCGATTGCNAAGNTGCTCATTTAAGTCATTCAATGCATGGTNTAACCACCATNTNGANGCNGCTCCTAGGGTATTTTCGGCATCTGGCAGTANGAAGACGGGCAACACCTNACCNATNTGAGCGGCAGCAAAAAGCGCCGGGTTATCGCTGACCCTCAAATCGTTTCTAAACCAAAATATGCATCTTGATGAAGCCATAAATACAACCAACTTCGTTTTGAACGAGATCTTAACAGCATAAACTAAAGGTAAGAGAGTTAAGGAAAACCTACTACCACTATCTCCTTTATTTACGCACCACCTTACTCGATTAACCGAGAACTCTAGCGGATTCCATCTCTCTCCTTCACCTGGCGATAATAAGACCAAAGAATTCTCGCAGCCACCGATCGCCAAGGTGACCATGCCTTTGAAAGCTCTCTAAATTCCCTCTCCTTGGGCCGACTCGGCCAATCAAACAACAATCGAGCAGATTCTTGTAGCGCAAGATCACCCGGCGCAAAGACGTCNGCTCGGCCTAGGCTAAACATCGTGTAGATCTCNGCGGTCCATGAGCCGATGCCAGAGACTTGAGTCAACTCTGTTANNACCTCCTCGCTTGTCATTCCTCGAAGCTTTCTGTAGTTGATTTTNGANTTGGCGAGCGCTCTTGCATATCTTATTTTTTGACGGCTTAAGCCAGCAGCNGCGAGCTCCTCATCCGATGCTGAACTAATTTTTCTGGGCCCTATTAATCGCGCTGATTTTAAACGAGACCAGATGGAGTTAGCCGCCGCCACNCTCAACTGTTGACTGACAATCGCGCTNAGAAGCTGAGAAAAACCNTCTGGTCGCCGTCGTAAATTCAGAGAGCCTACGATATCGACCGCGCGCGAGAACTCTGGAAATCGATCTGCCAAATAGATNCAGCCCTCTTTCAAGCATTCCTCNGTTTCTATGATCCTTTCGTTCATCACATCAGNTTAAATTGAGGNGCCTCAACCAANTCACTAGCGGCTCGTTTTGTCTCGAGTCGACTTCATAGCTGTGCGCAGTGTGTATGGTTTTTCAAACTCTTCNGGAAGGGACTCCTTTGATAGCTCTCTTACTCTACAGTAGGAGCCTTGATCATTCGCNNNCCTAAACTGCTTGATGCTTCCCCAGNGGTCTCCTATTCGGCCACTTGCGCCAAGCCCAAAACCCTCCACCGTGGCCCCATAAGTCAGCGCTTGCAAACCCATTCTATGCAGTAACTTATCGCTCGCATTTTCAAGCACATCTGGAGCCACGGAAAGAACCCAGTTTTCCTGAGTCCTCATCCACGCCTTGACATTACTCATGGTCGCAACAATTCGTCTTTCATTAGTTCGATTGACGCCAGTTCCATGCAACAACCTACCGTCGAAAATCATGATGGTCCCAGCTTTAGCCTCCAAATTAATTGTTGGCGGCAATTCTCCTATGGCTCCACCACTTCCCGCATCGATCAAAATTCGATGACTTCCTGGAATCAAGAGCGTGCCTCCGTTTTGTTCATCAATATCCTGCGGAATGTACATCGTATTAACCAGGGCCGGCGCCTCCTCGGTTATCCACGGCAGCAATGGCCCTTGGTCAATATGCATCCCCTGCGGATAGCCCCCAGGATCTGCTCCATTCGAGAGAAAGCTATGACAAATCCACCCTTTCCCAAGCGTCTCATTCATTAATTGTTCGATCAAAGGGCCCGCCTGAACTGCCGATGGGTCCTGCTCAATACACTTACCAAAAATATCTCCCTTGTTAATGAGCGTATTTACATACTGTCCCGTCGGAGTGGGTTGAGCGACTCCTGCCAATTTTTCTCCTTCCCCTTGATCTAGAACCCTCTCCCGAAAAGCTCGACACTGCTCATAAGACATCGCATCTTCAATTAAGCAAAACCCCCACTGCTTAAAATCACGCCGCATCTGGTGGATATCCTTAGTCGCCTCTGGAAGNTCGAATTTTTTCCAATANTCGTGTTTTCTAGCNACCGTAGTATCCCAATAACCTCCAGTCCCCCACTCTAACGGTTTTCTAAAATCCGGCGGCNCCATCCAGGGATTGTTCTTATAGAGAGACTCGTAAGGCTCTTTAGTCGACAAGAAATCTCTGAAAATAAAATCCTCTTTTGCCGAGTTATCGGCGATATGCTCAGTTGTAAACTCAATTGGCTCTATCATGGTNTAATTAGCTATGCTTCTTCGCTCGAGTTGATATTAGCTTTATTTATTTTCATGAGCTAATCGCGACAGGGCCNTCTCCACCTGGTCGACTATAACNAGNACCGGTTNNTCNGCTNGAATATGAATAGCATTCTNGGGTCTTTGAAGGGNTTCAAACTGTGAATCAAGCAAAGAAANTGGCATGAAGTGACCCTCCCTTGAAGCGAGTCGGTNTTCAGCAACTTCAAACGGGACGTCCAAAAAAACAAATCTCAAGCCAATATCCGATTCCGATAAGTACTCGCGATACTCCGTTTTCAGAGCAGAGCACGCCAAGACAATTGGTCGCTGTGATTGGATTAGCTCAGCCAATGAAGCAAGCCAATCTTCTCGNTCTTCATCGGTTAAAGGCTCGCCTCGAGACATTTTTTGAACATTATTTTTGGAATGGTAATCATCACCATCAAAAAAGCGTAGAGAAAATCGTTCAGCGAGNAGNTTTCCTATCGTGGTTTTACCACTACCGCTAACTCCCATTATGACCAGCGTCGAATTCACCAGTCTATATTTTGCAATTGGGTTGGTTCTTTTATTAGGCGCACTCCATGGCCTCCAAAAGCATCCCTTTGGGCCTGAACTAAGCTTTGGGGTAGACGCTCACTGGTCAACGAATCAAACCAAGCCAAACTTGAGGAAAGAGCGGGTATGGGGATACCCGACATCACACAGGCGCTAACAACTTCACGAGTTGCCGTTAAGGTCTCGGTTAGCTGTTCCCAAAAAAAAGGCAACTCCAGAAAAGACGAACCGCTGTCAGACTCAATTCCATCTACCCATCGGTCAAGCAACCCACATCTCAAAATACAGCCGGCCCTCCAGCACTTGGGAATGTCATCGACTATCAAAGACCAATGGTAGGTTTCTTTTGCTTTTTGAATTAACTCTACACCTTGAAAGAACGCGCTTATCTTTCCAAATAGTAGCGCGCATTCAATCCCCTCAGGACTGACCTTCAATGACATCTCACGATCTTCTTTAAATTTGGATGAAAAATCATTTCGTCTTTCTTTCAAACCAGAGAGCGATCGAGCGTCTACCGACGCCGAGATAGTAGGGAGAGGAATGCCAAGCTTCGCTCCCGCTTCCAAAACCCACTGACCCGTGCCCTTCTGCTCCGCGACATCTAAAATCTCATCAATACTCATACTTTCAGAAAGGAGTAGCTTAGACGTCAATTCGATCAGAAAACTATTGAGGTGTCCTTCATTAAAACGTTTGTAGATACGTGAGAGCTCTTGATCGCGAATGCCCATACCACGACTCATCAAATCATAGGTTTCCGCGATAAGTTGCATCTCCGCATACTCGATACCGTTATGGACCATTTTGACGAAGTGACCCGATCCTCCACCACCGAAATGGTACAAGCAGTTACCATACTGGCTCTTCGCTGCGACGCTCTCTAATAGCTTGTGACTCTTATCCCATGCAGAGACGGAGCCTCCAAACATCAAACTCGGTCCTAATCGGGCACCCTCTGCACCACCCGACACTCCAAGGCCAACAAATTCAATATTTCTTTCACTTAGCTCNGAGGCTCTTCTTTCACTGTCGAGGTAGTNGCTATTCCCNGCATCAATTAAAACGTCTCCNGGTTCAAGGAATCGANCGCAGACGCCGATCACATCGTCCACCGGTTTGCCNGCCTGAATCAANANCAAAATTTGGCGAGGCGACTCTANNTTCTNAATCATTTCTTCCAGGCTTGCACAGATTGTTAGCAAAGGATCCGCCATGTCTGTACCAAATCGTTCAGCCTCTTCGTTCTCTAAATTCCACGCAGCGACTCGGTGGCCATTATTCAGAAGGTTTATACATAAATTTCGGCCCATTGTGGCCAGTCCAACGATCCCGATGTTTGCTCTGGAATTCATAGGGCCTATCTAATCATCGATGNGCCAAATTTGCACTCCAGCGACCATGGAAGAAGGCCCAACACTCTTCAAATCTATACATCCAAGATCAACAATCTGGACTTTCTANNACCNATNTCCTATTTTNNAANNGTCATTCNCCAATGAGTAATGAATCACTTATGTCCCGTTCATTTCGCTNTCTGNTCCTCNTTTCCTCAGTCTTTTNTTGNNCAGCGCAATCAGAAGCTGAATATCCTAGNCAGGTTTANTGGGGNGACACTCATGTCCATACGGCCTTGTCGGGGGACGCNTTCAANGGNGGCGTGCGTTTAAAGCCAGNGGACGCTTACCGCTTCGCTCGNGGAGAAGCTGTGGTCGCTACCAGTGGGCAAACCGCCAAGTTGGAGAGACCTCTCGATTTTATTGTTCTGGCTGACCATGCCAACAACATCGGTGCGGCATTTTATCGACAGGAATATCTCTCAAATCCAGAATTTCGAAATTCCAAACTGGGTCNAGAGTGGTTNAACGCCAGGGAAAAGCTCGCGAANGGGCANATTGATGAAGCCTCGCTAAACGAAGGCGCTTTGTTACCCGCGCACCGCTCGTGGCAGGCCTCGTTCAGAGACAGAAATTTCCGTACGAGCGTCTGGAACCAAGTCACCCAGCTAGCAGACAACTATAACGAGCCAACTAAATTTACTGCCTTTATAGGCTACGAGTGGACACCGAGCGAAGAAGAAGGATTTAGNCAACATNGAGTCGTNCTTTTTGCCGACGATTCATCNTACGCCGACCAAATCTTACCTTTCAGTTCCTACGACAGCGCGCACGAGGAAGACCTCTGGCAATTTCTAGATCGGTACGAAAAAAGAACNGGNGGCCGGGTCATCTCCATTCCNCACAACAGTAATCTCACGTCTGGGCGCATGTTTGCTTTGACTGATTCCTTCGGNGCTGCCTTNACNAAAAAATATGCTNCNACNCGGGCGAGATTTGAACCCATAGTCGAAGCNACCCAGATCAAAGGGGATAGCGAGACACACCCTCTAATCTCTCCAGAAGATGAGTTTGCTGATTTCGAAACCTGGAATGGGTGGGCAGGATGGCAAAANGGAGGNNTNCTTCGCGGCCGACAACTCNCTAAAAGNCCTNCTGACAAAATCCCNCACGAATACGTTAGACCAGCNCTTCAACTNGGNCTCCAACTAAAAGAATCTATCGGCACAAACCCCTTTAAGTTCGGGGTCATAGGTAGCACTGATGCGCACACNGGTCTGGCTAGCGCCGACGAAGACAACTTCTGGGGTAAATCCTTTAAAGCGGAACCGTCAGCNAGCCGAATCCTGAATGAAAGAGCGGCCTTTAACTACCAAATGAATGCTTCCGGATATGCTGCGGTTTGGTCGAAAGAGAACACTCGAAAAAGCCTCTTTGACGCGCTCATTAGAAAAGAAACCTACGCGACTACCGGCCCACGAATGGTCGTCCNGGTTTTCGCAGGTTTCGATTTCGANTCNAANNATCTGGCANCCNANGATTTNGTCTCAATTGGTTACCNAAAAGGCNTTCCTATGGGCGGNGATCTTGAAATGCNGGAAGGTAAAGTGCCCTCCTTCTTGCTCATGGCAAATAAAGACCCGATGGGAGCTAATCTAGACCGAATCCAAGTTGTGAAGGGCTGGATCCAGGATGGAGNGCGAATGGAAAGAGTTTACGATGCAGTGTATGGGGAAAACCGAGAAGCAGGATCTGATGGGAGGATAAAACCTCTCTTAAGTACAGTCGACCTGGACACAGCTACCTATACGAACACTGTTGGCAGCGCAGAGCTCATTGGACTATGGGAGGACCCAGACTTTGTTCCTGGTCAGCCGGCGGTTTACTACGTCAGGGTACTGGAGATTCCCACACCAAGATGGACCCTCTATGACAAAGTTCGTTATGGCTTGGACGATCTTCCGGTCAATACGCCCTTGACCATACAGGAACGCGCTTACACCTCTGCGATATGGCTTATTCCTTAATTTTTTCGCCATCAATCTATTCCACCGGCTAACTAAATCTTTTTACAAGCCATAACCCGATCAATGTTGAAATCGTGAATCGAGAAAGAAACACCAAAGCAGCTGGCCACTCATAAAAAAAAGACACACAGTACAAAGTAATCGGGTTCCACGAGGCGAACCAATCTAACAGAGCGCGAGCGGCCTGAAAGTATTCTTGCAAATAAAAGCCAAAATCAACCGCACCAACAAATAGGGAATGAACACCAAACAGCAATAAGTAAAAATCGCCCCATATGAAAAAGTATCCAACATTTCTCAATAACCTATTTTGCATATCGTTTTCTCCAGCCTACTCAGCAACAGTATCTCATCTGCGTTTTTCAAACTTCTTGATCGCTTCGTCTACGAAATAGTCAGCGGAACTAATTACTAACCCTTGTCTCGTGGGATTTCCGAAAATTGGCGGTTCTTGTTAAGTTCAAATTTTGAGGGAGTAATCTCTGAAACGCTGAAATTCAGCTCTAACTTTCATGGTAAGTGAAGAGGTTTACCAAGATCACACCGATAACAATCAGAAAGAGACCAAGAATCGCCTGCCAGGGTAAAGACTGACCGTAAAGGAAGTAGGACAAAGTACTGATTCCGAATACACCTAAACCACTCCACGTTGCATACACAACAGATAATGGCAAAGAAGATAACGAGAACGTCAGGAAGTAAAAAGCTCCTCCATAACAACCGCATAAGATCACAGAGGGCAGGACTTTTGTGAAATTCTGCGTCAGTGGTAACAACATGGTGCCACATATTTCCATAACGATGGCGGCTATCAAAAAAAAGTAAACCTTCAAATGAAACTTCTATCCCTGCTTAAAACATCAAGCTTGACTGAATAACAATCAAACTCACAAATAAATCCTTCCATCCATGTATCGAATCGAAGAGCCGCCAATTAGAACTCGATCTCCAGCGAATTCACAGTGTAAAACACCGCCTCTCTTTGACCGCTGGTAGGCAATCATACTCATTTTATCCAGTTCCTTGGCCCAGTATGGAGTCATCACCGTGTGCGCCGAGCCTGTGACCGGGTCCTCCCCAAGCTTGGGGAAGAAGCACCGAGACACGAAATCGCTCTCATTTCCCATGGAAGTGACGATTAATCCTCGAGAGGGTAGATCCTCGAGTAAAATCATGTCAGGGACGACAGACAACACCTGTTCCTCAGATTCAACAACGACCATAAAGTCGTCTCGACCTTTCAGAACACCAACGGGCTCTGCTCCTATAATCTGTTCGATCAAAGAGCCATCCCTAGAGTTTGGATTAACCTCGACAGGTTCATCTGTCGGGAAATCCAGAAAGATTTGTTCTCCTTGCTTAAACACTCGCAAGGCGCCGCTGTTTGAGGAAAAATAGATCTCTCTGGTGTCGCTACCGACATAATCATCAAACAGAATTCTCGAAGATGCGAGNGTCGCATGTCCGCATAAATCGATTTCGGCAAGAGGAGTAAACCANCTGATCCGAAACGGGCTTTCGCTCAGGTCAATGAANGCGGTTTCAGGCAGATTGTTTTCCATAGCNATGGACTGCATCTGNTCTTCTGATAAAGCTTCCTCCAGGGGGCAGACGGCTGCCGGGTTCCCAGAGAACAACCGATCTGTAAAAGCATCAACCTGAAACAGCGGAACGGATCTCAAGATCTATTTTCCTCTAACAAAATTAAAACGTCACAACATAGAGTCTGTTAAGCATAGATAAGTTTAGACACATCATCGCCTGAAGTT
>PBUF01000156.1 GCA_002727775.1 Gammaproteobacteria bacterium | reverse complement strand
TTTGACAGGAGAACCACAGACTGTTTTTTGTTCAGTTCCTCCAAAAATGTAAGGATCGACAAAACCTTTCTATTCCAGCCGAGAATCAGAAAATGACCATTCTCGTGAACATCAATCGAACCCCTCTTGAGTTCATCCATCGCGTTCTGGATAAAGTTAACCACGAAACCAATGAGTATCCCCACGATGATTAACCCTGTAATCGTATTAACAAGACCAATAAGAGTGATCATCAAAGGCGCAGAATAGTCCTCAGACCATGCTCCAGGATCTAAAATATGTTTGAGGGACCACAGCAAAGTATCTAGAAAACCCGAGTCGTATTCTGCAGCGATACCCTCNGCTCTAAGAGAATCNGGATCAAAAAGTCCAAAAAAGTAGGCGCTCATACCNAGCAAAGTNGCGACGCCAATTAACACGAACACCATAAAGAATATAAANAGTGGNCTTCGGCGCGANCGAACNGAAAGGGAATATTTGATATATCCCGGNGAGAACCATTTCNGNANTCNTTCTAAATCAAATACTCTCATTCNGGGCTCGANCCAAATTCANCTTTNNTTCNTNANNAGGTATNTGCTAGCCTGTTTTAGTCTCCGNTTTNTCTTCTACTTCTTCATCACGATGCTGTTGAATGAAGTTAGCCAGATTGGGNAGATCTCCCTTAGCAAAAATACCAATAACGTTTTCAAAATTATTAAGAAACTCCCTTTGAGTAAGTGTCATGTCTTTGCCAGAGAAAATAATGACTGGAACNTGATCNGCGACAGCGATTTTTTCTGAATAGGCATCCAGGAACTGAAATCCGTCCATCCTCGGCATGGATATATCCAACACNATCAACGATGGGCTCTTGTCAATCGTATTTAAATGATCAAGTACCTCAAGCCCATCCACTCCATCTTTCGCGGTCTGAGGNTCGAAGCCTTCTTCAGACANTATCCGCTTNAATANATCNCGCGTGTTCGAATCATCATCGATCACCANAATNGTTTGATTAGCNCCTTCNTTCGTATCAAGAAGCTTCAGNACTTCTTTTACAAAGGTCTCTCTCTCGATAGGCTTCGTGAAGTATCCATTTGCTCCTAGTGACTTCGCGTAATCCTCTTCATTTAGCTGGGTAACCATACAAACCGGTATGTCTTTCAATTCAGGGTCGGCCTTGATTTCGGTCAGGATCGACCAGCCTTCTCTACCCGGCATATAAACATCTAGCAGTATAAGCGCTGGCTTATTTTCACGAATTACACTCAGGCCCTTTTCACCATCCATCGCACCAATTACGTTTATGCCGGCTTTCCCTAAAGTCCTTTTAGCCACGTCGTGCATATTCTTATCATCGTCAATCATTACAACGAAGGAATCGCTTTTTAGATTTTGAATAGCTTTTGCTAATTCGTCCTGCTCCATGCCTTCTTCGCCGTCCATGTACCTTCTGGGCATGCTCATGTGAAATGTTGAGCCGACTCCGAGCTCACTCTCTACGCGAATATTTCCCCCAGCCATCTCAACATATTTGGCCAGGATCGCCATCCCAAGACCGGTGCTCTTCTGGACNTCTGCCACATTGGAGGTTGACGTACCTGTTTGCTGTGAATACTCATCAAAGATNGTCTCTAGGAAATCTTCGGTCATCCCCTTACCTGTATCAGTGATCGTGAAATCGACCATATCCACATTGTCTGCAACCGACTCCGATACCGTGAGGGTTACCGTTCCATTTTCCGTAAACTTAAAGGCATTACTAAGCAAATTGGTCAAGTTTTGTCTTAGCTTGCCCTCATCGGTATACATCGTCCCAGAGATATCATCCGGAAAATCGATGACGAATTTATTCCCATTTTTATCAGCAAGAGGTGAGCTGATATCGCGAACCATGTCTAGCGTTTCGCCCANNTCAAAGCTCTTNGCAAAAAATTCCATTTTACCGGANTGAATCTTACCAATATCGAGTATTTCNTTGACCAACTCNAGAAGGTGCTTGCCCGAGTTTGTAATCTTNGAAAGGTCGGGCATCAAATCATCATATCCCTCGTCTTCACAATCCTCGTACAATATTTCACTGTATCCAATAATCGCATTGAGGGGAGTACGGAGCTCATGACTCATGTTGTTAAAAAAGCGTCCAGTCTGCTCTTTGGCGTCCATTGCTTCGTCTCGAGCCGTGATAGCATCCGCTGTCTTCATATCGATCAAATTATTGACTTCATCTGACATCTTTGAAAACGCGGTAGACATCAATTCCACTGATTGCGCTTCTCGCTCCTCTTCACTGGCATTCTCGTCGATCGTTTGAAGCTCCTCGACGTCACGCAGCATGCTTTCTTTCGCTTCGCCTTCCATTTGATCCGCCAGCACCCGCATTTTTTGCGCAATGATTTCGTCGCGCTGTCTTCTTCGTTCTCGATTTTCGCGACTAGCCTGCCTATTAGCTAATAGTGCTTCCTTATAACTCGTCAGCGCCGATATAAGCTGAGGCACTTCAGATTGATCAGATGTCACAGCTGCTACCAAACCGGTGTTTGTGGGCATCTGTATTTCTTCAAAATTCTGATTCGTTTGCTGCTGCTCGGTGAGATTGTTCAAGGTATCAATAGACTTCAGGATTCCTCTAAAAGCCAGAGTGGTGACCCATGCCAATACCGCAGCGATGGCAATAATGAGCGCAGCCCAAAGCATGTAAATAAGATCTTGTGCTTCATCCTGCTTGGTATAAATTTCATCTTGATCTGTGAAAATCAGCAACCTACCAATATCCGCAGAGCTGTATACGCTGATGGGTAGAGCTGTCATCGAATGTCGTAGAACTTCATCACCCGCTGTCTGAGATACTGAATTTTCCGTCAACAATTCCTTTGCGCGCGAGATGAGGTCTCTCATGGGTACCGCATAATCGCCCTCATCACCGATACCATACTGCTCCAAAGAAATATCGGCATCCATTGCAGAAATTGCAGTGCGAACCCCATACTCTTCCTCAAAGAGCTCTAGGTTGGAAAAGACATTACGCCCCATGATTGCAACCGCCATCGGTTTTCGATCTTCACCTTTAATGGGAAATATTAGGGTTTGATTAAACGTAGAGGTACTCACACCTTGGAGATCGTCTATTCTAACGACTTGTCGTTTCGACCGAACCGTTTTGGTCAAAAAACCTGATAGATCGTCCTGAAAATCTGCTTTAGCGGTATCACTGCAAGGGTCAACACCCACCGGGAAATCGGTCGCATAACCGCAGTAAATCTGTTGGCCCGTTAAGTCATAAACCATGACAAAACTTAGTCTCTGGTCTTCTAATTCAAAGTAAAAAAGGTCATCTAAAGCNGTGTACGCATCATCATAAGCGCCGGCAACAATGGAGTTGTATATAAAACCGGGCTCCACAGAAACGTCCGAATCAGGCGTAAATATACCCTCATAATCTTCTGAGAATCCGTCAGGGTTGTATTGGTCTAGGTAATCTTGCCAGCTCTGTTCGCTTTTATTAGTCCAAGCTGAGGCATANAGCTTGGTNTTAATCGAATTAAAGGACTCTTTTTGAGACTCTGCCACATCCAGCATCTGCTCTCTGGTCACCATGGCAGCCGTTAGCGCCCCGATCACGCCCATCACCACGATTAGCGTACTAATCTTCATCTTTTTCTGGCCCTGTGATTAATCTTATTATTGTTTTTTCCTTTGCTGCGTTATATCCCTTAACTGAAATCCAACTTATCTCAATCTAAAAGGAATTCTTACGCTTATTCTTTCCACTTCNACCGGTGTACCATTTAACCGATAGGGCTCGTANACGAATGAGTTAACATACCTCAGNGCAGAGCTGTCGAATCGTCCTGGAGGGTTAGCTTCTACAATAAATGCCGAGGACACCCTGCCATCAATACCCACGCTAAATTCAATCGTAACCTCCCCCTCAATGCTACGTCGCTGCGCTGATTTCGGATAAAGGAACCGACCTGCTGACACTCTATTTATAGTGACTTGTTCATCTCCTACAAAACCTGAAGAAGTTGTTCCCCCGCTGACAGTAGTGCTACGGCTGGTCGCGTCAGCTGCCATCGCAGAGCCAGTCAACCAGAGCAAGACAAGGAACACCGCATTTAAAGTTAGCCGATAGGTCATTTCATTTTTCCTTTTTGACAGTCCCACTTAATTAATATTTTTATCTCTTGTCTTTTTTCTTAAGTAGCTTAAGAAGAAACATGGAACGAGAAGCCGAGCAATACTAACAGTCTGTTATGGCACTTTCCAACTATTATCACTGGCAACAAATCAATAATCGTATACGCAATAACAGAGATTTTACTCTGATAAATCCGCTAGTAGACGGTGGGCTTCAAAGTATCTGTATCTGTATCTGTTAATCAAGGTAAAAAGCAGGCAACATAAAGACACTAACCGATGCACGACTGTCCAGGACCAAATGCTTCAACAAATAGAGCTAGTTACCTCAGGATTTGCAGATCTGGCCTGGGGCCCTTGGCTGCTAGTTCTTTTGCTGGGTGGTGGGTCTTTTTTTCTCTACCAATCCCGACTCGCACCCTTTCGCTATCTGGGACATGGGGTCCATTTGCTTCTAGGTCGGTTCGACAACCAGACCGATCCGGGCCATATTTCACANTTTAAGGCTCTTTCAGCAGCTTTAGCTGGCACAATTGGAATGGGCAATATTGCCGGGGTCGCTTTAGCCATCAAGATAGGCGGGCCTGGCGCAATTTTCTGGATGTGGATGACAGCGATTCTAGGAATCGCAACTAAATTCTTCACCTGCAGCCTGGCCATCATGTATCGAGGGAAAGATTCCGCAGGGAATCTCCAGGGNGGACCAATGTACGTAATCCGTGAAGGCCTGCCAAAAAAATACCACTTTTTGGCCTACTTCTTCGCCATCACCGCNATGATCGGCTGTTTACCCGTCCTTCAAAGTAACCAGCTGATACAGATCGTAAGAGAGGTAATCGCGCCAGAAGTTGGTCTCACTGTTGCTGCAGATCCTATCATGTTCAATCTAATTTGCGGTGTTGTACTAGCATCCATCGTTGCACTGGTTATTTTGGGAGGGCTGCTTCGAATCGCTGCAGTTGCGTCAGCCCTTGTCCCCACAATGTCTATTCTCTATGTAGGTTCAATCTTAGTGGCTCTCGTACTGAATGCAGAACTCATTCCAGCCGCCTTTACCTTAATTTTNACCGATGCTTTCACAGGAGAGTCTGTCGCTGGCGGAAGCCTTATGGCAATGATCATTTATGGAGTCCAGCGAGGGGCCTACAGTAATGAAGCAGGCATCGGGACAGAGTCTCTCGCTCACGGTGCAGCAAAAACNTCGGAACCCATTCGGGAAGGTCTCGTAGCAATGCTNGGGCCCATAATTGACACNCTCATCATCTGCACAGCGACAGCACTCCTAATTTTGGTTTCCGGGGTATGGCTCTCGGAAGAAGCTGCTGGCGTTACGCTAACCGCGTCTGCTTTTACAGCATTGCTTGGACCCACGGGCACCTTAATCATCTTTGTTTGTGTAGTGTGTTTTGCCACTTCAACTATCTTCACTTACTCATTTTATGGCTCGCAATGTACGAGCTTCGTACTGGGCGCAAACCAAGCAAGCAAGTATCGATACTTCTTCATCATCTTCATTGTTCTTTCCTCAATCGTCTCTTTGGATGCTGCCATAGGACTGATCGATGGATGTTTCGCCTTAATGGCGATTCCTACTACTGTTTCTGCGATATTGTTGGCTCCTAAAGTAAAGCAAGCAGCCGACCTCTACTTTGCCTCGAGAAGAACCAACGCTATTTAAACTAATTTCGGAGAGCTCAATGTCCTATGACGCATTGCCGGTTGACCAGGCTAAAGAGAAACCCGCCTCAACTTTCACTCAAGACATGCAAGAAAAGGTTTTGCGATCGCTCCCCTTTGATGACCGAAGGAGCTTCGAAAACGCTAGCAAAGGATTTATCGCCACACTAGATCCACTCACTATCAAAAGACCGGATGGTTCACCCGTTCTAGACTTAAGCAAATTTGATTTTCTCAATAATGAGGCGCCTCCAACAGTAAATCCCAGCTTATGGCGACAAGCACAACTNANCGCTCAGCATACAGGCCTATTCGAAGTCGTCGAAGGAATTTACCAGGTGCGAGCGTTTGATATCGCCAATATGACACTGATTCAGGGAGAAACCGGCTGGATCATCGTCGACCCTTTAACCTCTTCCGAATCATCGAGAGCGGCTCTGGAACTNGCTAATGAAAAAATTGGACATAGAGAGGTCGTGGCAGTTATTCACACTCACAGTCACGCTGATCACTTTGCTGGCGTTTTTGGTGTAATCAGTCCAGAGCAAGCAGAAAACGGGTCCATCAGTATAGTGGCACCGGAACACTTTGTTGACGAATCTCTTAGTGAAAATGTCATCGCAGGTAATGCAATGGGACGACGAGCTACTTATATGTACGGGAACCTGCTGGAACCGTCCGAGACCGGTTTTGTTAGCACAGGCCTCGGCGCAGCACTATCTCTTGGGACAACTGGCTTTGCTGTACCGAACGATACGATAAAAGAANCTGGCGAGACGAGAATCATTGATGGCATCGAATTTGAATTTCAGATGACACCAGGAACAGAAGCACCNGCGGAGTTTGTTTTTTTTCTGCCTCAGTTCTCAGCNTTATGTATGTCGGAGATCACATCCCATCACCTCCATAACGTCTACACCCCCAGAGGGGCACAAGTACGAGATGCCTTAGCATGGTCGGAACAAATAAATGAATCAATTGATCGTTACGGAGAAAAGCTGACTGTTCAATTTGCCTCTCACCACTGGCCGATCTGGGGTCAAACTGAGGCGATAGATTATCTTGAGAAACAACGCGATCTTTACAAATACATTCATGATCAAACCATGAGACTAGCAAACAAAGGTTTTAATAAAGAGGAAATCGCAGAACAAATAGAACTCCCCGATGCNCTTGGTCAAGAATTTTTCAACAGGGATTACTACGGCACTGTTCATCACAATAGCAGAGCAGTCTACGTCAAATACCTGGGTTACTTCGATGGTAATCCGGCTACTCTGTACCCGTTACCCAGGGCCGAATCCAGCGAAAAATACGTCGAATATATGGGGGGCATAGAAGCAATGTATCGCAAGGCTCTTGAAGACTTCAACAAGGGTGAGTATCGATGGGTTGCAGAACTACTCAACCATGCCGTCAGCGTAGAACCCGAGCACCAGGCATCGCGCAGCTTGCTGGCAGATACCTATGAGCAACTGGGTTATCAATCCGAGTCTGCACCATGGAGAAATTTCTATTTGTGCGGTGCGAAAGAATTGAGGCATGGGGTACCCGCCGGATCCATATACTCAGCAAGTGAGGGAACGATACGTGGTATGCCACTTGATAACTTATTTAAAGCGATGGCTGTCCGTCTGATTCCCTCCAAAGTGGATGGGCTTGACCTAGCAATTAACCTAAATTTTACTGACTTATCCGATCAATTTAGGTTGGAAATTCGCAACAGCGTATTGCNCGGGTTTAGAAATTTNNCAAAAAAAGAAGCGCCCANCGAACTTGTCTTGAGNTCTATAAATTTCAAGAGAATGATGTCCGGTCTTATCACCGCAGCAGAGTTAATCGAAAGCGATGACATGAAAATAATAGGCGACGCCGAAAAACTTTTGCCTTTGCCTACCTACTTTGATTCTTTCCAGCGAAGGTTTCCGTTAGTTATTCCTCAACCTTTCGAGTAAATCGGTCCCACAGGATTCCTATGAAACAAAAGGCCAAACCAATTAGAGCAAGCTCAGTATTCCCGACATCGCGAATATCAAAAAGGCTTAACTCAGGTACTGCAATTAACAAACCAGCGANCAGATTNAGTACTCGTCCAAAAAAGGAATNNAGCTTTTTNTAAATNGGCAAAAAGCCTTGCAANGCCCCTGCNATCANNCAAATNCCAACCAAAGCNTCGAAAANAACCTGCGCCATNACGCTTGGCGACGCTGCCATTAAAAANGCNCTATCAAGTACGAATATAAAAGGAATAATGTAGAGGACNGAACCCATACGCATGGCACTNATTCCNGTNCCTATNGCGCTTGCTTGAGCAATCGAAGCNGCCGAATAAGCTCCNAGAGCTACGGGCGGGGTAATGTAAGAAAGCATCGCCCAATACAANATAAACAAATGGGCAGCCAACGGATTCAAACCCTGGCCAACCAATGCCGGGGCCAAGACAATTGCTAAAAAGATATAGGCCGCGGTAACCGTCATCCCAATACCCAATACGAAACTCGTCAAAGCCCCCATCATTAGCAATAGAAACAGGTCATCTTGAGCAATGGCCAAGAGGTCATTAACCAGAGTGCCACTGAGCCCGGTCAGTGAGAGTGAACCTACTATCAAACCAACGCCTGACAGAATCACAATCAACTCGACCAGTAATTTCCCGACAGAAAGAGACAACTCGATAAATTTCGATGTATTCATCCTGTCCTGACCAGAGAATAAACTCAGAACAATTAGTGCTAGGGAGGCGTAATAAGGTGCAACCGCTTCTTGCTGTAACACAAGCAGTAAAAATATAAGAAGACCAAAGGCNCCCAAATAATGCCAGCCCGATCTAAGAACAGAGATCAGNTGAGGTATCTTGTCTTCATCAATTCCTTTCAAACCCTCGCGTCCTGCATAGGAATCGATTTGTACGTAAAGACTAAAAAAATAGAGCACTGCNGGTAGAAATGCGGCAACAGCAACCTGTGCGTAGGGAATATCCAGAAAAGAAGCCATTACAAAAGCCGTCGATCCCATTATCGGTGGAAGCAACACCCCNCCCGTCGACGCACAAGCTTCAACNGCTCCNGCNGNCTCNGCNCGCATCCCTGAATTTTTCATGGCAGGAATCGTTAACTGTCCAGTGGTCATTACGTTGGTTACAACGCTCCCACTCATCGAACCCATCAGGCCACTCGAAAATATCGCCACTTTGGCAGGNCCGCCTCTCTGCTTGCCCATCANAGAGAACGCCAAATCTAAAAAGAACTGACCACCACCTGTTTTCTGGAGAACCACACCGAATACGATAAACCCGATCACCAAGTTGGCGAAGGCCCGGAAAGGCAAACCAAATACGCTTTCAATAGATAACAGGTGATAAGAAGCTGTTTCCTGCCACGACGACTGCAAGCCGCTCAGCGGGCCTGGCATCATTTCGGTAAAGAGAGGAAGACCCGAAAACAGAGCCGCGATAACAAAAAGCACCCAACCCGCNCTTCTTCTTAGTGCTTCTAGAACCAATAGCCAAAGCACTAAACACAAATAGGTCATCCACTCAGGTGCCCCAAACTCCCATGCGTTATCNAGGCTTTCCTCCGCAGTCACCAATAATGCCNACATAACTATCATCGCAGTAAGAGCTAACAAGGAATCAATAACTGGCCTNTTTCCATAGATAAGAAAGGCAAAAGGCAGCAACAANAGNAATAACAAATAATAGAATTGGGTTTCGATTCGCATNACNGNTTCTAAAAGCTGCAGNTCACCGAACACCATCAGCATATCCATCGCGATAAACACGACTATCAGAGCCACCATTACTAGAAGCCGGTCAACCAGGCTATTCATCATTTCTGCCAGACTGCTTTAACACCCTCTTTTTCAAGCGCGTTTGCCCTAAATTCCAGCCAGCCCTCACGAAATTGATCATCTGAACCGGAGAAAGTTTCTTTATAACGCGTCCACGCCCTTGCTAACAACTCCTGACGCTCTATCAGCTTCAAGTTATGTTGTTCATATTCGTCAGACCAGACTCCACTAGATCTAAAATAATCGAC
>PBUF01000155.1 GCA_002727775.1 Gammaproteobacteria bacterium | reverse complement strand
CAGTTCAGTTCATCAGTGTGTTCTGGCCTATCTATCCGACTACACCATACTTAATACTGCTTCAAAACATCACGGAATTAGCTACTTTCAGGAAAATGTTCACGTGGTAAGTCTTGATCACTCGATGTGGTTTCATAATGAATTTGTAGCAGATGAATGGTTACTCTATGTCCAGGATAGCCCTAGCGCTAGCGGCTCACGAGCTTTTACGCGAGGCCTAATCTACGATCTTTCTGGCGTTCTTGTGGCCTCAGCATCCCAAGAGGGCCTTATGCGCAAGATCAGCAAATCTCATTAAGCTTACAATAGGCCGTTTTCTAATAACTCAGCTATACAACCTCTTCGTACATAAGGATAATGGGCAGCTTCGTTCTAAGTAGTGTCTAGGGAGTGGTAGGGTAAATGGCTAGCATCGAAAAAATCGCTGAGTCCGTCGAAACAATAAAAACAGAGTTTGAAAAACACCAGTACATCTGCAGTGATCAAATCGCGACGGCAGTGTATCTCGCTTACCACCTTAGAAAACCAATTTTGATAGAGGGTCCGCCAGGAGTAGGAAAAACAGAACTTGCGAAGACCGCGTCCGAGATGTTTGACCTGTCCTTGATCAGACTTCAATGTTATGAAGGACTAGACGAGTCCAAGGCAATTTATGAATGGAAGTATGGCAAACAGTTACTCTATACGCAGGTCTTGAAAGATGCTTTGGATGAGGTTCTCCAAGGCGCCAAAGGGTTCAGAGAATCGGTAAACAAACTTCATGATTTCGGGGACATTTTCTTTTCTGAAGAATTTCTAGAACCGCGCCCTCTTCTCAAGGCCCTGCGAGAAGAAGAAGGCTGCGTGCTTCTTATCGATGAAGTTGATAAGTCAGATCATGAATTCGAATCCTTGCTGCTCGAAATTCTTTCCGATTTTCAAGTTTCGATTCCAGAAATAGGCACTGTGAAAGCGCAGAAAGAGCCTCCCATGGTTTTTCTCACATCCAACAATACTCGAGAAATTTCAGATGCATTAAAGAGACGGTGCCTTCACCTTTACATTCCTTTTCCTGATTCCGACCTTGAGCAGAAAATTATTCACGCGAGAGTCCCGGAAATTCCCCCTGAACTGCGTAAGCAGCTTGTCGACTTCATACACGAGCTAAGAAACCTGGATCTGAAAAAAGTTCCAGCCATATCTGAAACCATAGATTGGGCAAAAACTCTTTTGTTATTGCATACGGAATCATTAGATTCTCAGCTTGTAAAAGACACGTTAAACGTGATTCTCAAATTCCAAGAAGATATAGAAAATGTAGACGGAGAGATAGCAAGCATCACCGCCAAAATCAATAAGACCTAAGCCAGAATGGAAAAGACTTTAACCAACTTTATTCGATCTTTGAGAAACGCAGAGATTCGTGTCTCAACAGCTGAGACATTGGATGCTCTTAGCGCGGTTGAGTTGGTGGGATACAGGGATAAAGAATTCCTTAAGGATTCTCTTTCAATCGTACTTCCCAAAACGCCCGATGAAAAAGAAACTTTTGAGACCTGCTTTGACCAGTTTTTCGCCTTTAAAGACATTTCTGGGGAGAGCTCTTCGGATTCAGACTCAGAGGTAGACGGCGAAGAAAGCGAGGGTTCCGAAAGCCAGGGAGAAGGGGGAAGCGCCGGAGGCGAACGTCAAAATCGTCAAGCGGGAGGCAAGAAAAATAAGTCCAAGGCCAAATCCAAGAGCTTAAGTTTGATCGAAGAGGAAGAGGAGGAAGATCTGGGTCCTGGCGAAATGACCGACCCTAAAAGTGAATTGGGGAAACTTCTTTTTAATAATTCAGTAGTGGAGCTCACGACAAAGATGGCTGCTGCTGGAGAAGCTGTCGATGTTAGAGAGATACAAGTCTTCACGCAAAAGGGTCTATACACGCGTCGAATAATGGACGAAATGGGTCTAACCGAACTCAATTATGAGATTGGAGACTTACGCCAAGCTTCTAGCATTCCCGAGCGGAGACTAGGACAAGAGCTGAGAAAACGGCGCGACTGGTTACGTGAGCAAGTGAGAGACTATGTCGAGAAACAATTCCTGTTGAATGCGGACGTGTCTGGCAAACGCTTACGAGAAGAGCTGCTTAGAAAGATCAAACTGTCCAATGTTGAGCATCGAAACTTTCGAATGATCCAGGAAATTGTTTTTAAGATGGCCAAAAGACTGGCAACGATGCACAGCCGACGCAAGAAAGTTTTTAAGAGAGGTGCACTCAATGTGCCAAGGACCATCAGAAACAATATGGCATATGACGGGGCAATCTTCGATCTGCATTGGAAATCCATCAAAGTCGATAGACCAAAAGTGTTTGCTATTTGTGACGTTTCCGGTTCTGTAGCCAACTATGCTCGGTTCATGTTGATGTTCTTGTATAGCCTGGAGGAGGTGATGCCCAAAGTGAGAAGTTTTGCCTTCTCCTCAGACCTAGCAGAGGTCACCGATCTTTTTGAAAGAAATAAAATTGAAGACGCAATCTCTAAAACTCTAAGAGACTATGGTGGAGGCTCAACAGACTATGGACAAGCATTTCTAGATTTTAGAAAGAACTGTATGGACGATGTCGACAATAGAACGACCATCATAATCCTCGGCGATGCCAGAAATAATTATGGTGAAGCCCACGGAGAAGTCTTAAAAGAAATGTACGATCGCTGCAAACGATTAATTTGGCTTAATCCCGAATCAAGGATTTCCTGGTCAACAGGCGATTCGGAGATGCGCAAATATATGGCATATTCTCACCAAACTGAGGAATGTAATTCGCTCATGCACCTGGAACGTGTTGTAGGTAATTTGCTCAAGCAGAGCAATTAGTTCAGAAGAAATAGACATCGCGGCGTATTTAATCCTAGAAAAATTTCTAGCTACTTAGCTAATACAATAGTTTTCCAGGAATAGAAGCAATCAATTCCTGGGTATACTTTTCTTTAGGCCGCTCAAATACCTCGTGAGTTATTCCCTTTTCGACGATCTTTCCTTGATAAAGAACGGCGACTCGATCCGCAATCTGTCTGACGACCGCCAAATCATGGGAAACAAAAAGCATAGTGAGGTTGTGTTCGTCTTTGAGCGCTTTCAATAGATCAAGTATTTGTGCTTGTATGGTTACATCTAATGCCGAAACTGGCTCATCGGCGACTATGAATTCGGGTCTCGTAGCTAAGGCCCTTCCTATCGCCACCCTTTGTCTTTGCCCCCCTGAAAACTCGTGAGGATACTTCTTAGCAAAAGCCCATTGTAATCCCACATCTTCCATTAATTTTTTTACTGACCGCGAAAGATTTTGCTTTTCAACACTTGTGTGCAACAGCAATGGTTCTGCTAACGTATCAAAGACCGTCATTCTTGGGTTTAAGGATGCATAGGGATCTTGAAAGATCATTTGCATACGCTTGCGGAACCCCTTTAGATCGCTCTTTTTTAGATTAGATAAATCGGTTTCGCCAAAAATAACTTTTCCTCCGGTAATCGGTGTCAATCGCAAAATTGAGCGTCCTAGAGTCGATTTGCCACTTCCAGATTCCCCGACTAGTCCAAGCACTTCACCCTTATCAATTGTAAGCGACACGTCATCAACGGCCCGAATAGGTTCTTGGTTGCTTTCACGATAAAACCAGGTTTTGAGGTTTTTAACCTCCAGCAGTGTTTCACGACTCTGAGCCGATATTTCAGATTTACCTCTTGGAATAGCACTAATTAATTTCTTCGTATAGTCGTGTTTGGGATCGTTGAATATCGAATCAGGTTCTCCACTTTCAACGATTCGGCCATTCTGCATCACTACTATTTCGTCTGCGATATCAGCCACCACCGCAAGGTCATGACTCACTAAGAGAACGCCAATATTTCTTTTTCTTTGTAACGACTTTATTAGACTGAGTATCTGAGCCTGGATAGTTACGTCTAGAGCAGTGGTAGGTTCATCTGCTATTAAAAGTTTAGGACTATTTATCAATGCCATGGCAATCATAACGCGTTGTCTCATGCCTCCTGACAACTCAAAAGGGTAAGCATCCATCGCTATAGAAGGATCTTTAATTCCCACTTCATCAAGCATTTCTATTGCCTGACTCTTAGCTATCCGCGTATCGGTTTTGGTATGTATGAGGATAGGCTCCATCAATTGTTTACCAATACGCATGTAGGGATTTAGACAGGTCATCGGATCCTGAAAAATCATTCCTATGTCTGAACCCCTAATTTTCCGCAAATCGGTCTCCGACATGGTCAAAAGATCCCTTTCTAGGAATTTAGCTTCACCACTATCGAGTCGCCCTGCAGGTTTTGGAAGTAGTCCTAAAATCGCATAGCAGGTTACCGACTTCCCGGAACCACTCTCCCCTATGATTGCGGTGATTGCATTGGAGTTAACGGAAAAGCTCACGTCATTTGCAGCGACGTGCACTTCATCTTTACTAGAAAAACTCACCTGTAAATTATTGACGTCGAGAAGAGCCATACAGTTATTCTTTTGCGTTCCGAACATCCAGAGCGTCTCGGAGACCATCACCCAGGAAATTCAGAGAAAAAAGAGTGATAGTNAANGCCAGACCCGGGAAGATTAACAACCACGGATATTCTTCCATCGTTTCCGATCCATAACTAATTAGAAGACCCCAAGAGGTTTGAGGGGGCTGTATCCCCAAGCCCAAGAAACTCAGAAAGGCCTCTANGAGCATAACGCTTGGAATNGTTAAGGTGGTGTAAACAATAATTGGGCCAATTGCGTTTGGNAGTATGTGTTTNAAAATAATCGAAGACGGTGGAAGGCCAAGCGATACAGCAGCCTCGACGAATTCCTGCTGTTTGAGATTCTGGACCTGCGTTCGCATAATGCGAGCCATGGTTAGCCACTCTACGGCGCCGATAGCCACGAATAGCAAAACAATATTTCGTCCAAACACCACCATCAGCAAAATGATGAAAATCATAAAGGGTAGAGCATAAACAATATCCACAAAGCGCATCATGATCGAGTCGACTCTCCCGCCAAAATAACCCGCAATTGCACCCCATGANACGCCTATCACTAGAGCAACCGCTGTAGCNACAAAACCAACAGCAAGAGAAATGCGGCCACCATAGAGGATTTGCGTCAACAGATCCCTTCCAAAAATGTCCGTCCCAAGCCAATGTGTTGCGGATGGAGGAGTCGCACCCAGATCTAGGTTTTGAACTTCGTAATCGTANGGAGCAATCCACGGAGTGATCAGAGCCGCAAGCACCATTAAACAAAGTACAAGCGCAGAAAAGGCGGCAGGTTTATTTTTGTATAGTCGGCCTAGAGCGTCTCGCCAAAGCGACCAACTTCCATCATCATCCAACTGTTCTGGAGCTTCGATACTAGACATCAGTTTTTGACTGAAATTGTATTCTAAGCCGAGGATTGAGCCATGCGGCAATCACGTCACTGATTAAGTTAAATACGATGATCAAAGTCGAAAAAAATACGGTTGTNCCTAGGATCATTGTGTAGTCTCGGTTGAAAGCCGCTTGAACGTAAAACCGGCCAAGCCCNGGGATCTGGAAAATAGTTTCAACCACAAACGAGCCTGCGAGCAAACCAGCAAAAGCCGGTCCCAAGAATGCGATGACAGGAATTAGCCCGCCTCTCAACGCATGTTTTATTACTACAAGCCATTCGGGTAGACCTTTTGCTCTAGCCGTCCTGATATAGTCCTGAGACAAAATTTCAAGCATGCCCGCTCGACTAAGTCTGGCTATATAGGCTGCGTAGGCAGATCCTAAGGTTATTGAGGGCAATATTTTATCGCCTGGAAGATCTCCCCAGCCCGCAATTGGTAACCACTCAAAATAAATTCCAAANACAAGCACCATTAGAGGACCAAGCAAGAANGAAGGCATGCAGATCCCAATCATTGCCATACCCATTGGGATGTAATCCTGGCTTGTATTTGGTCGAAGAGAGGCAAATACGCCTGCCAGCACACCAATAAAGAGAGCAAAACAGAGAGAGTAAAGACCAAGCTCAAATGTTACAGGTAATCCGCTTTCAAGGACTTCGTTTACACTTCTGCCTGGATATTTGAAAGATGGACCCAAATCTCCTTTTGCCAAATCACCCAAGTAACTCAAGTATTGCTGATGTAACGGAAGATCCAAGTTATATTGCGCTTCCAGAGCGCGTTTTACTTCTGGTAATACGGCCTTTTCAGAATCGAAAGGGCCACCTGGCGCGGATCGAATTAAGAAAAATGTAGCTGTGATGACGACGAATAGCACAGGAATCGCCTGCGCCAAACGTATAAAAATAAATTTCCCCATATCGTTTCTAGTCGAGTACCAACCGAAGCTCCGGATTCAATCGAACATATTTTAAGTTCAAAGAATCCATCAAATTCGGGTAAATGCCTTCCACGCTGGGATGTATAAGGTGCTTGTGAGTATAGGTGTAGAATGGAATGAACGGCATCTCTTCCATTAACATCGTCTCAGCTTCAAAGAAAAGTTCGTACCGCTGGTTGCGATCCCCAGCCTGGGGAGCNCGCCTTAAAATGATGTCATCAAACTCGGAGTTTGCGTAGCCCGTATTATTGTTCCCACCTGTTGAGAGAAATAAATCTAAAAAGTTATTCGGATCTACGTAATCCCCTATCCAACCACGACGAGCTAATTGAAATTGTCCCTGCGAAACTGTATTCAGATAAACTTTCCACTCCTGATTAGAAATCGTCACATCTATATTCAGCGTTGACTTCCACATTTGCTGCACAGCTACCGCAATNTTTCTATGAGCCTCTTGGGTGTTGTAAACGATCTCCAGACCCGGCCAGCCCTCCCCATTCGGGTATCCAGCTTCTGCCAGTAAGCTCCTCGCTTTTTCAGGATCATAATCAAATAGCTTGGGAGGATTATATCCAAGGGTGTTTGGTGGCGTAATGCTGTACGCGGGAATCGCCGTGTCCTGAAGTACAGTACGAGTCAAAGTTTCTCGATCGACCGCGTACGCAAGCGCTTTACGCACTCGAACATCNTTCACCGGCTCCACTCGAGTATTTATAAGATAATAGTATGTTCCTAAATATGGAGCTTGCACGTAGGGAGAGTTTTTCTTCTTTCGATATTCAGGTATTTTGTCCAGCGGAACTACCTGAGTGTAGTGAAGCTGCTCTGCACGAAACATCCGTTCTTCGCTGATGGCGTTCTCTGTTGGATAAAAATAAACACCTTCCAAAGATACGCGATCTTTATCCCAATAAAATTCATTCTTTTTGACGATTATTCTTCTATTGATAGACCACTCTTCAAGAGTGAAAGCTCCATTACCAACTAAATTACCAACGCGCGTCCAAGCGGTAAACCTATCAGTCATTTTCCCATGTTTTAAAAGCGTCTCAGGATGAACCGCGAAAGTACTGTAGTGATCCATTAACTGCAGGAAGTAAGGTGTTGGAGCATTTAACGTGACCTCTAAGGTGCTGTCGTCAACGCTCTTTACGCCCACCTCGGAGAAATCAGTGATTTCTCCCTTCGCATAGGCTTCTGCATTTACAATTGGATAAAGCATGTAGGAGTATAGTGATCCCGTTTCTGGGTGGAGGGCTCTATTCCAGGACCAGACGTAATCCGAAGCGGTCATGCGCTCACC
>PBUF01000154.1 GCA_002727775.1 Gammaproteobacteria bacterium | reverse complement strand
GCCATGCTATAGAAATAAACATTAGATGATCGGTAAATTGCTCGCCTCAGGTCAACAATACCCTGACCGCCTGCATTATCTGGTGTCCAAGACCAATCTCTGTATAACCTATCTTGATTGGGTAGCTTAAACTCTCCACGATCGTCAACGGTTTCTTCCCAACTTACCAACTTACTTGCAATCCCAGCTAAACCCACTATCGGCTTAAAGGTAGACCCAGGCGCATACTGGCCATTAGTAGCCCTGTTAAATAGAGGAGCATCTAGTGACTTCGAAATTTTTTCGAAGTCTTTAGAGCTAATGCCAGTTATAAATGCATTAGGATCGTAGCTTGGCTTGCTAACCATTGCGAGTATGCCTCCAGTTTCAGTATCGATCGCAACAATGGCACCTCTCCTCTGCTTTAAAGCTCTAACCGCTGAAGCCTGCAACGAGACGTCCAAATACAGGTCCAAGTTTGAACCATATTTTGAGGGCTCCCGATCAAGCACCTGCCTCACTCGCCCATGGGCATCTGTCTCTACACGCTGAATTCCCATGCTTCCATGGAGACTCGACTCGTACACCTTTTCAATACCAACCTTGCCAACATAATTCGTAGCGCTGTATTTAGCTTGATCCAGATTTGCTAAATCTCTCTCATTTATTCTGCGCACAGAGCCAACAGAGTGAGCAAATAAAGGGCCATAAGGATAAAATCTCACTAAGTCCGTTGTGATTTCTACACCCTTCAACTGATATCTATTAGCAGCTAAAATCGCGATTTCCTTCTCAGATAGCCTAAACCTGAGTGGCACAGGATCATACGGCCTTCTTTTTTCTCTGATCCGTTGTCTGAAATTCTGAATATCTGCTTGATCGATTCCCACAAGCCTTTTCAGTTTTTGTAGGATAGAATTTAACGAATCGACACGTTCCGTAATAACGGCCAAGTTATAGACTGTAATGTTTCCCGCTAACAATTCACCTTTAGTGTCTGATATGAGCCCTCTGGGCGGGGAAATGGACTGGATGTGAATTCTATTTTGTTCAGATCTCGTTTGGTAAGTCTGATAATCCAATACTTGCAACGCGGCGAAGCGGGCTAGCAACAAGCCAAATAGTAAAAACATTANGATCGATAAAACAATNGCACGNTTAACGAACAATTTTTGCTCGTTAACNGTGTCCTTAATCGCTAATCGTTTTGCCAAGATAGCACACTAACTTCGATGGTANGGGTGATTAGCCAAGATGGCCGACGCTCTATAAAGGGCCTCTATCAAGAAAAGCCTTGCCATTTGGTGAGGCAATGTCAGCTTCGATAGAGAAATCAATTCGTCCGCATCGGACTTNANGCTCTCATGCAATCCGTCCGCTCCACCAATCACCAAATCCACAGTTTTACCTTGAACTATCCAGTTATCTAGCCTTTGTGCAAAGCCTGTACTTGTTAGGCTTTTCCCTTTCTCATCGAGCACGACCAATTGATTTACAGGATCAACTCGATCCATGATTTTCTGTTTTTCNTCCATTAAANACTTACTTGCATCTCGACTTTTTTTAATGGANCGAATCTCTATTAATTCAGGTCGAATANTTTGAGGAAACTTTGTCAAAAAATGATCAATACCCTGGCTTATCCANACAGGACATTTATTTGAAATCGATATTATGCGAATCTTCATGGATTTCANCAGAACCTATATTAGACAGCTTTTGATTGCTCCAAAATTTTTCTAGATCATAAAACTCTCTNGCTTCCTTACGCATCAGATGAACTATCAAATCACCCAAATCCACAAGGATCCAATCATTCGACTCCTTACCCTCAACACCCAATAGAGGAATTCCCATCTCTTTNACAGATGAAATCAGTAAATCATGCATTGATCTGATATGTCGTGAAGAAGTTCCCGTAACAACGATCATTGCGTCAGCAAAACCAGATATGCTNCCGACATCCATAAGAACTGGGTCAACAGCTTTTACTTCCTCCAAGNTCTGGAGCACTCGCTTCCCTAAAGAAACANCGTTCAACGCCTTTCGCCTACCCATATAGCCTGTTAGAACTAATGTAATCGGCAACAGTTTGTGGCAGAAAGTCTATATAACGTCCTTGCCCCTTGATAATTCGCCTAATTTCACTAGAGGAAATATCNATCATCGGCAATTTCAAATTGAGAACTTGTCCATTTATCTGCGTATCAATNCGTCTAACCATTTTTTTTCTACAGAATTCGTTCATCTGACCATCTATTAATTCTTCTTTGGTTGGCCTATTGACGAACACGAAATTGCACTGATCGAACAATTCTTTCCACCTATGCCAACTCGGCAGCCCATAATAGGCATCACTTCCCATGATCCAACAAAAACTAGCCGCTGTATTTCGATCTCTCAAATATCCAATTGTATCAATTGAGTAAGATACTTCNGCNCGATCCTTTTCAAAACTCTCTGGAACCAAATAATCTATNGGNTTGCATGCTAAACAAAGCATANGCCACCTATCTTCTATAGAAATGGNTGAGTTACGCTTATGAGGAGGTCTGCCAGTGAGCACCATCCGGATCTCATCAAAGTTCATTACCTGCTGCACTTTTTCCACTAATCGGAGATGTCCAATATGAATGGGATCGAAACTACTTCCAAAAATACCNATTACCTTCTTGTGTATCATTAAAGCGCANGTTCTTTATCTTTTTCGAATCTCGCCATTCCCAAAGACTACATATTTTTCAGTGGTTAAGCCCTCTAAGCCGACTGGACCTCGCGCGTGAATTTTATCGGTCGAAATTCCTATTTCNGCGCCTAGACCATATTCGAACCCATCNGCAAATTGAGAAGAAGAATTGACCATAACTGACGCAGAATCNACATTTCTGATGAATTTCCGCGAATTTTCAAAACTTGATGTACAAATCACATCAGTATGGTGAGATCCGAATTTATTAATGTGATCTATTGCTTCATCTAATCCTTNAACTATTCTTATAGACAACACCGGACCAAGATATTCCTCAGTCCAGTCAGAATCTTCTGCTAACAATGAAGATGNNCAAATACTATGAGCCTGAGGACAGCATCTAAGCTCTACCCCCTTTTCAACAAAGAGAGGCTCTANGTCAGAAAGAAATTCTCTGGCAACGTCCTGGTGAACCAGCAACGTTTCCATCGCGTTACACACTCCATATTTTTCTGATTTGGAATTAAATGCAACTGAAATCGCCATTTCCAGGTCAACAGGATCATCCACATACACGTGACAAACTCCGTCCAAGTGCTTTATCACATTAATTTTTGTTTCACTTGATACCCGTTGTATTAAATCTTTACCTCCCCGAGGCACTATCACATCGACGTAGTCNTCTAAAGCTAGTAGAGCACCAACCGCAGCTCGGTCAGTAGTNTTGATNAGTTGCACANATTTTTTCGGCAATCCTGCCGCGACCAAACCTCTGGTTATCGATTTACCCAGCTCTTGGTTAGAAAGAAACGATTCGGATCCGCCTCTCAAAATAATTGCATTNCCAGACTTAATAGCAAGTCCTGCCGCATCAATAGTAACATTCGGACGCGANTCATAAATCATTGCCACCACGCCTAGCGGCACTCTCATCTTACCAACTTGAATGCCGGAACTTTGAAAACTCAATTCTCTGATCTGTCCTATCGGGTCAGGCAGCAAATCTATCTGACCGAGTCCTTCGATCATCCTATCAATTACAGAATCGTCTAATCTGAGCCGTTCCAACATAGAAGAATCGACTTCGCTTTTTTCAGCCTCGTTAATATCTTCTATGTTAGCTTTCTTTATCGACGATCTATTCTTATGAAGATCCTCCGCAATAGATCTGAGGCACTTCGACTTTTGCTCCAAAGTGGCTGTCGATATCGAAAAGGACGCTTCCCTTGCATCGACACCTACATCTCCTAAATATGNATCTATTTCCGACTTCATAAGCTACTATTTTTGAAAACCATTAATTAACTTCTTTAATTCAGAGATTCTATTTTCAGTCACATCTAATTCTAATAAAGACTGTTTAATAACGGGATCTATTGGAAGCAACTCAGAAAGGCGATAACTTACGTCTACAGCATTCGAATAGTCGATATTCAGCTTTAGCTTCTCGATCAAGGGATGTTTAATCAACTCTTCCAATATTCGAACTAAATTCTGATCTCCTTTCGCCAGCGCACATGAGGGCTCTTCTTCAACATATTCAATATCGCCAACCAACAAATGGTCTTCTTCTTCCCAGCTACTACCCAATCTGAATCTACGAACCCCCTCGACCAATATTCCTAGTAAATTGCCTTCAATTTGATCAAAGTCAACAATCTTGGCTTCTGTACCAAGNCTAGCAAATCGAACCGGGGCATCGGTAGATTCCTTCCGCACTTCCGTCCCTTCCTGAATCAGCAAAATGCCGAAACCTCGGTTCGTGCGCATACACTTTTTAACCATGTCCACGTATCTCGGTTCAAAGATCCGCAATGGCAACTTTCCTCTGGGAAACAAAACAGTGTTCAAAGGAAACAAGCTCAATGTCTGAGTATCAGCCAAGCTGAGAGCTCAATCGAAAATCGAGGATGTTGAAATNCTCGCATCAGTCTTTAGCGCTTGTCCAAAGACAGAGCTCATCATTTCATTAATTTGAAAATGAAGAGAAAGCTGCTGTATCAAAACTACCGGAATTTCCATTGTTCGTTTCAATCGACATACATTCCTAATTCAAAAAGGAATATCATCCTCGAAGTCTTCATCAGATATGGTCGGGCTGTTCTGGGGCATTGGGGCTGGTTGCTGGCCNACCGCTNCTGCCGCGTAGGAGGGTTCTGAAAATTCTCCAGCTTGCCCCCCCTCCATTTGCTCGGCTGTCCAACATCTGAAGCTCGCGCGCCATCACTTCTGTACGATAGCGTTTTTGCCCATCTTGCTCCCAATTACTAGTTCTCAGAGAGCCCTCTATATATACCTTTGAACCCTTTTTTAGATATTCACCAGCAATCTCAGCCAACCTAGCGAAACAAACAATATTGTGCCATTCCGTTCTATCTTGTTGTTCTCCTGTTGACTTGTCGCGCCATGAATCGGAGGTCGCAATACTGAACTGGGTGACGGCGCTTCCATTCTGGGTATATCTAGTTTCAGGATCTCTCCCTAAATTACCTACCAATATTACTTTATTAACTCCTCTCGCCATTCTCACGACCTCTCTAAGGATCAGACATAAACCANAAAACGCTCTGTTATTTTTTACTATAGAGCATCAAAGGGACAGATAACAACCGGAAATAATTCTTCGTTTTTTTTCTAATGGCCTTAATTATTTGGTCACTTTTTATTAGTCTACTAACCCTAAATTCCAACTTAAATTAAGACCATCACTTGAATTACATTTCCGTCAGGGGCGCTAAAACACATAACCTGAAAAACATCGATTTAGATATTCCAAGGGATAAGTTCGTAGTCATTACCGGTTTATCCGGATCAGGAAAATCTTCACTAGCCTTCGATACTTTATATGCAGAAGGCCAAAGACGCTATGTTGAATCCCTATCGGCCTACGCAAGACAATTTTTATCGATTATGGAAAAACCAGAAGTAGACCAAATCGAGGGGCTATCTCCAGCCATATCCATAGAGCAAAAATCCACTTCTCATAACCCTAGATCAACTGTCGGCACTATCACAGAAATTTATGACTACCTGAGGCTTTTATTTGCACGAGCCGGAAATCCNAAATGTCCGCATCACCACCTTGAACTAAACGCTCAAAGNGTAAGTCAAATGGTTGATCAATTAATGCAAGATTACGANGATCAAGCAATCATGATCATGAGCCCCATAATATCCGACAGAAAAGGTGAACATACACAAGTTTTTCAAAACCTTCTCGCAAATGGATTCATTAGAGCNNGGGTCAATGGCTCCGTTACCGATATCGACTCAGTTTCTAAATTAGACAAGAACAAAAAGCACAGCATCGACGTTATNGTCGACCGATTGCGTGTCAAATCAGACTCAAGTCAACGAATTGCAGAAAGCTTGGAAACGTCGCTAACACTCTCCGACGGAGTAGTTCTAATNAATTTCGTTGACTCAGAGGAAAATCCCGACCTTGTGTTTTCCTCTGAGTACTCCTGCCCTGTCTGTGGATTTAGCATTCCAGAATTAGAGCCTCGTTCGTTTTCATTCAATAATCCTGCCGGTGCATGTGAGAAATGTGATGGGTTAGGCGTAACACAGTTTTTTGATCCTGACTTAGTAGTAGAAAACCCCGACCTATCCTTAGCGGAAGGAGCGATTCGAGGTTGGGATCGCCGAAATGTCTACTACTTTCATCTAATCTCTTCTTTATCAAAACATTACAAATTTGATGTAGAAGTACCGTTTAAAAAACTACCAAAAAAAACTAGAAACATACTGCTTCAGGGTAGCGGAGAAGAAAGAATCGATTTCAGCTACGTCAACGACCGTGGCGATAAGATAAGTCGTCGGCACAGGTTTGAAGGGGTTTTACCCAATATGGCTAGAAGATATCAGGAGACAGAATCTTCCTTAGTCAGAGACAACCTACAGAAATTTCTCCAAAAAACCTCTTGCCCAGACTGCTTTGGCTCACGACTAAAACTACCATATCGAAACGTTTTTGTGGGCGATAGCAACTTACCCACTTTAACCGACATGTCTATAGAGGGGAGCTACGAATATCTGAAGAACCTCACGCTAGAAGGCAAACAGGGTGAGATTGCCGAAAAAATATTGAAGGAAATTATTGCTAGATTAGAGTTTTTGGTCGATGTCGGACTAAATTATCTGACGCTCAATCGAAGCGCCGAGACACTTTCTGGCGGAGAAGCTCAGAGGATCAGGCTTGCTAGCCAAATTGGGTCTGGATTAGTAGGTGTGATCTACATCCTAGATGAACCATCTATCGGACTGCACCAGAGGGACAACGAGAGATTACTAAGATCCCTGAACAATCTGAAAAATTTAGGCAACACCGTAATAGTCGTAGAGCATGATGANGAAGCTATACGTGCGGCAGATTTTATAATCGATATAGGACCTGGCGCAGGAGTACACGGGGGCGCAGTAGTAGCATCCGGTAAAATATCAGACATAACTGATAAGAAAGAGTCGATCACGGGCCAATACCTCTTGGGGACTAAGTCTATTTCAGTACCTAANAAAAGGAACAGCTACAATCCTGGTAAACTTATTACAATCAATAATGCCCGAGGAAACAATTTATCTGATCTAACAGCGGAAATTCCGATCGGTTTATTTTCTTGTNTTACCGGAGTCTCAGGATCGGGCAAATCCACCCTCATTAACCAAACGCTTTACCCAGTGGCTTCAAAATTTTTAAACAAAAACGCATCAATCAGAGCTGCAGATTATGGCTCCGTCACTGGTCTCGAATTTATCGACAAGGTGGTCGATATCGACCAAAGTCCTATAGGTCGGACTCCAAGATCTAATCCAGCAACCTACACTGGTCTATTCACCCCCATTCGTGAATTGTTCTCTCAAGTCGAAGAATCAAGAGCAAGAGGTTATAGTCCTGGNCGATTTAGTTTTAACGTNAAAGGCGGTCGGTGTGAATCTTGTCAGGGCGACGGGCTTATTAAAGTCGANATGCATTTTCTTCCCGACATATATGTCACTTGCGACCTCTGCTCAGGCAAAAGGTACAACCGTGAAACTCTAGACATAAAATACAAAGGCAAAAACATTAGTGAAGTTCTCGAGATGACAGTCGAAGATGCACACGTTTTNTTTAAAGCAATTCCCATGATCGAGCGAAAATTGGCAACGCTCCTTGACGTTGGNCTGTCCTATATAAAGTTAGGTCAGTCAGCCACCACTCTCTCTGGAGGAGAAGCTCAGAGAATTAAACTTGCTCGAGAATTATCAAAAAGAGACACAGGAAATACTCTATACATTTTGGACGAACCCACAACTGGCCTTCATTTTGAGGACATTTCGTTACTGCTTAAAGTGCTTCACAAGCTGCGCGATGCCGGCAACACAATCGTAGTAATTGAACATAATCTTGATGTTATTAAGACCTGCGACTGGATAATTGATTTAGGCCCTGAAGGTGGTTCTGGTGGAGGAGAAATCGTGGCTACTGGCACCCCAGAACAAATTGTTCGAGCNAAAGCTTCTCTAACAGGGAAATTTCTTAAGGGGANTTTGTCAAAGTCAAATTAAATTCAAATCCGCACAAATCCGTTTTGAGGCCATAGGGCCGAGATTACAAACACGACCTAAGAGCGCTTAAACACAGCTCGATATTTTCTTTTCTCGCCGAATAACCCATCAACCCGATCCTCCAGACATTGCCAGCAAACGGCCCTAATCCAGCTCCAATTTCTAAATTGTATTCTTCCAGCAACTTGCCTCTAACCGTNTTTTCATCGATCCCTTCTCTCAATCGAACGGTGTTAAGCTGGGGGAGTCGTTCATTCTCATTCTCAACCACAAAACTCAGNCCTAGTTCTTCTAATCCTTCAGCCAATNTTTTGTGCATCTCCTGATGGCGCAGCCAAGCATTCTCTAGCCCTTCCTCTTCAACCATCAATAGAGACTCATGCAATCCATACATCGCATTCACCGGCGCAGTATGATGGTANGTCCTAGCTCCNTCGCCATCCCAGTATGCCATTAGCAACGACATGTCTAAAAACCAACTTTGAACAGGAGTATTACGTGATTGTATTTTATGCTCTGCTTTTTCCCCGAAAGTGATTAAGGATATTCCAGGCGGACAAGAGAGACATTTTTGAGAACCAGAATAAACCACATCTGCGCCCCAACCGTCTGTCTCCAGCTCTATACCTGCTAGGCCCGTCACTGAGTCTACGATGGTTAGGCAGTCATACCCTCTAGCGATGCCACAAAGTGTTCTAACGTCACTTTTTACACCTGTAGACGTTTCAGCTTGAACAAAACCGACCAGCTTCGTATCCGGATTTTCTTTTAAAGCAGTATCTAGCTTATCGCCACAAACTGCCTTTCCCCACTCATCTTCTATCGTGATCAAATCTCCGCCCATCCGCACTACATTTTCGGCCATTCGCC
>PBUF01000153.1 GCA_002727775.1 Gammaproteobacteria bacterium | reverse complement strand
TATTTTCGGAGTCGTTTTCGCCATCAACTCAGCGCTGCACAGTTATCTGATCGTAGAGATGGCAAGAGAAGATGGCGTCTCTCTAGACGTCGGTTTTTACTATATGGCTAATGCTGGCGGCAGACTCGTAGGCACCATGCTGTCTGGTTGGGTATTCCAGGCACATGGCCTCAGTCTATGCCTGTGGTTATCTGCCTTGTTTCTCTTCGCTTCAGCCGCGATTGCCATAATGATAAAACATCCAAAAAGCGTAATACCTGGCTAAGAAGCCGCGGCCACCTTCGGTATAGACTGAGTCTGCTCGAGGTAAGGAAATTTGTCATCGAACCCGATCAGCTCTTTCAGTAAATCGGGGTTGTCACAGTCACTCCAGGGTTCATTTTTCATGGTTACGCTGAGGTTCTCCTGCGGCAGGACGGCCTGATGTCTGTAATAAGCGACCGCATTTAATCTAAGGCCGGGGGTTTTCTTCGGATAAGCGCCATGCCAGGTCGACCCAGGCCAGACGATCACAGAGCCCTTGGGGCAAACGGCCGGCACAGCTTGATTTCTGGCCGTCGGTCCGGGATGGGCGTTCGATTTATGCGATCCAGGAACATAGGCCAGCGCCCCGTCTTCTTCAGTGTAATCGGTGAGACACCAGGTGGCGTTTGCGGTCAAGGCAGTATGACCCCAAGGCAAAGGATTCGCTCCCTGGTCGCAATGAAGGCCAAGATTTTCTCCGTACCCATAATCGCCCTGCCACTTTATAAAAGAGTTCGTGCTTGATAGTCGCCGATTTTTGGCTCGACTGTAGATTCCCCTGCCACTCGGGAAAGACAGTTCCCCCATCATCAGATTGATTAGCGCATCGACCACAGGGTTCACACACAGATCCCTAAAATGTCGATCAACCTGGAGAAGCTGCTGTATTAACATTTGCGTGGGGTCTGGCGCCCCTGCGCCCGCCAAGAGATTGTTTTCTCCCTCGGGCCACTCGAGCTCGGCTTCCGGGCCGTTTGCCAAACTAATCGGACAACCGGTCATCTCTGTGAACTTTGCGAGCAACACTTCCACGCAGGCATCGATAAATTCTTCCGAAATTCCGGTGACCTCTGGTGGCACAATGGTTAACCCGTCAGTCTCTAGCTCGAGCGCATACTTTTCGAGTTGATATTCGACTATTTCTTCGGGCAACTTACTGTTTTCATTACTCATTCGTTTTTCACCTCGCGTTATGTCTGTCTAAAGACTTTTCAAGCTCTCTCGGCGGCCACTTTGGACATTTTTTCAACGACCTCCGGGTCTCCATACTCGGCGGCTGCCGCGGCACGCTTCTTCAACTCAATAGGATTACCATATTTAATGCTTCTTTGGTACTGCGGGCCCTCCTCTCCCCAGCCCATGGTGTCGTCCGCCCCCACTAATCGCGCAAATTCGGGAGGATTACGATCAAGCATTTCCTGAGTGACTCGCCATTGATAAGCTTCTTGTGTCTTCAATCGCCTATGGCAATGATAACTGGTCACATTAAGCCGTAGGCCATCTGTTTTTTTGGGAAAGGCTCCATGCCACAGGTTTCCATGCCAGGCAATTAAAGAACCAGCAGGCGCGATTACAGGTACCGCATCCTTGACGCCTTCACCAGGATTTGGACTCCTACATTTTCTGTGACTGCCTGGTACTACCGCCAGGGCCCCATTTTCAAGAGTATAGTCGGTCAAGCAGTATGCCGCGTTGGCAACATCTGACGCGGGAGACATATTGCCATCTCGATCAGGAGGACAATCCGAATGGAGCCCCAACCCTTCTCCGTAGCTGCCGCCGTTCCACTTAAAGAATGAAGTCAGCGACGAAAGCTGCTGCTGCCCTTGCATCAAGTAATCCATCAGACAATGAAGAGTTGGATTCATGACCCACTCTTCAAATATCTCGTCGGCCATCAGTAAATAATAAAGTAAAAATTGTCCTGGGAGCTGAGGCTGACCTTTATAATGACCGGAATCACCATTTTCATTGAGATTGAAGGTATTACCCGTTCGTTCTTGCGCGATACTTAACACGGTCTCCCGCATACGTTCTAGAAAGTCGGAGGTTGCCACTTTTTCTGGTGGAATCACCGTAAAGCCGTAGGTGTCTATGTCCATGACATACGACTCTAAACCAAGTTCTTTAATCCTTGTGTAAATCGGATTTAATATCTCTGTGCTTTCAAATGCTCCAAACTCCATTTTGCGTCCTCCTAGACAATAAATGATCAGTTATCAGACGAAACCCACCAAAGCACTAGCTTGGATAGTAGATCACATTTACAACCACTNCAGGTTAAAAAAATCCCGGGCATGGACACTCCATGACCGGGACAAAACCTGCAACACTCANGCTTGGACCNAGNANCTAACTTCCAGGCGTNTAAGNGACCTCGAAACCAACAGTNCGTGGNCGACCGTANCGGAAACCGACCTGATTAAACTCGTACACGATGATCTCATCGGCTATGTTCCTGATGTAGGCCCCAATCTTCCAGTTTTCNTTATAGAAGGTGACCCTTCCATCAATGGTCTGATAAGAGGGNGCNGGACGCTCGTTGTTGGCGGTATTCCAGGACTCCGCNACGTGATAACCATCAAGACGCGCTTGAGCNTCNAAACTNCTCGCACTGAAGTCATAAGTCAGAGACGCATAAAAGCTGTTTTTAGGAGCATTAGCTAATCGATTTCCTTCAGAAATTCCGACGCCGCCATATCGACCCGAAGCTGCAGCACCACTTAACGCGGTCGCGTCGGTTATCTCGGCAGTCCAGTTAAAATCGCCACCGACATTCAGGTTCCAGTTGTCGGCGAGTTCCGCGCGGATCTCGAACTCGAGACCCTGACTCTCTGCGCCTCCGGCATTTTCGATAAGATCAACCGTAAACGGAGTCAGGCCGAACACATCGTTCGTACTGTAGTCATAAGCGATGATCATGTCTTTCCAGTCAATATTGTACAGAGAACCTGTAAAACTGACTTTTCCGTCGGCTACAGTGGCCTTGATTCCAATTTCTATATTATTCGCTTCATCCCCATCAACCAGCTTTTTGGATTCCAAGAAATCATAATGACCCTTGGCTATCGGATCTTCCGCTGTAAGCGGCGCCAATTCCGCAAGTCGTGCTACCACGCCAGGGTTTATAATTCCCGGCCGGAAACCATTAGACCACGTGGCATAGAGCATCAGGTCAGCCTGTGGCCGCCAGGTCAAGGTGAACTTTGGAGACGTCGAGGTCGTATCATTCTGCAAGCTCAGATCAACTTCGCTTCGAACGTTGGACCCCGCTGAGCCATTTTCCAATCCATACCCAACCCTGGCATACCGGAGACCTACCAATGCCTCCCATTGTTCGTTAAATGTATAGCTTAGCTCTCCGTAAACCGACTCTTCTGTCAAATTCTTGTAGATCCGATTTCCCGGGATAAACGCGGTCAGCGTTTGTATGACCGACCTTTGGTCATCGATAGATACTGCCGGATCAAATCCGTATTGCAGATAGCAATTTTCTTCAAAGGTGTCGTACACAGGACTACCGCCGACGGTACATGCGTCTAAATCATTCTGGGTGTTGTCCTCGTCCTTGTAATAAGCTCCAAGGGTCCATTGCCAGTCACTGTTTGTATTAGAGACCAACCGCAGTTCCTGAGCAAAACGATCTGTTTGGTTTGCAAACAAGCCATCGCCGCCCATACTCCAAAGAGTGCCTGGCACACACGCCGGATTAAGACCAAAACAGGAAGCGTCTACGATTCCCTGAACTCCGGCAGCGAATCGTGGACTCGTCTCCTCTGAGTACTGGCTCTTACGATCAAACTGAGTTGTAGAAGACGTCAACGTCGCTCCAAAGGGCAAATCCCAGGAAATCGACAAATTCAGCATTTCCTGCTCATCATCACCGCCACTGGTAAAGGTTGGGTGACCAAGGTGAGTTACGTAGGGATTACCCGAATTGTAAACATCGTACTCGCCCGCACAGGTAGTGCCCGGCAGGTCATAAATTGGCACCTGGCCGTTTGGATCCGATGGAGTTCCAACGTTAAAGCAATGATAGCCCAGTCCGGGACCTCCGTATTCGGCTTTTACTCGGTTGTATAAAAGAGAGATTTCCGCTTCATCGGTCGGATAAAAAGAGACCATCGCCCGAACGCCGGTCTCGTCCACCGTATCCACGTCTTCCTCGCTTCTGGGTGCGACCTGATCTATCACTCCGTTACGGTCTCGACGATAGCCAACTATTCGCGCAGCCAACCTGTCGGCGATTGGAATATTGATCATGCCATTCGTAACGGTGGAGATCCCGTCCGAGTCGCTTATCGACTCACCGTTAACCCGAACAGAATAGTCCAGGCCGCTAGGATCTGGTTTATTGGTTATATACCGAATATTTCCGCCCATAGCCCCCTCCCCGTAGAGGGTTCCCTGAGGACCTTTCAAGACCTCAATACGCTCGATATCAAAGATCGTACCCATGCTCTGACGGATACCTCCGTTCGCGCTGTCGGTGATCGGCATGTTGTCCATGTAAAAACCGACCGCCGAACTGCCACCCGCAGCAGGAGGGGTGATGCCTCTGATTGATAACGTATTATATGTCTGGGAGTTAGTCCGGTAAGACATACCCGGAATACTCTGGTAGAGCGTTTGTATATCCTCTATCCCTTTCAGCTCAATCTGAGCTTCGGTCACCGCTGAAATAGTGATCGGCGTGTCCATGAGCCGCGTATCGCGGTAGGTGGCCGTGACAATCACCTCTTCCATCGCTTCACCTTCGGCTTCTTCAGCAACAGTAAAGTTAGAAAAAAACACACACGCAGATAAAAGAAAAACCCAAGCAATCGCTGGCTTAAACTTCATAACCCCTCCCCGAGTCATTTAGATGTAAACCTATGTATACCAGAATGTTTGTAATCTTGTATATAGTTGACTACACATAGGTCTGTAGTAAGTTAAAGAAACAGGCGCATCATAAAAGCGAGAGGACCCTACAATGGAAGCAGAAAAGATCGACGAGAAAAAAATATTCGACCCTAACAATAATGCGAACGAAGCACTACAAAGGACACTGGCGACGATCGACCGCCTCGGACTAAACGAAAACCTCATGGAACTAGAAACTTTAGGGTACACCACCGTTAAAGGCGTATTGAACGCAGATAAAATCGAGCGCACCAAGCGCGCCATACTGGATCGCGCTGAAAAAACCAGTGGCAAAAAAATCGATTTAGACACGGCTACTGAAAAAGACTTCGACGGGATGACCTACCTACACTATATGCTCTATGACGACGTAATCTTTGAAGAAGTGATGATGGAAGAAAAACCGCTCGCGCTGATAACCTACCTCTTAGGAGAAAGCTGTCACTTGTCCAGCATAGGTTGTCACTTTAAGGGGATGGGCGAAGAAGGTGTCGTGCCGCTTCACAGTGATGCGGGTAACGGTATCCCCAGCCCACTTCCAAGTTACTCCCTGGTGGCCAACGTCAACTATGCGTTAACTCCCTATAGCAAAGAGGCGGGCGCTCTGGCTATGGTTCCATACAGTCACACAAGGAGCCGCCAGCCCACGGTCAATGAAATGATCCTCAGCGGCGACCAGGCCAACCCAGAAGCCGTCTCGATGGATCTTGAACCGGGGGATGCAGTGGTCTGGCATGGCAATTCCTGGCACGGCTCTTTTCCCAGGCAGATTCCCGGTATTCGCATGAATCTCGCCGTATTTTTCGCTCGGCACTTTGTCGTACCACAAGAACATCACCGCAATTCGGTGCCAAAAGAAATACTCGAGCGAAACGCAAATAACGAACGGTTTCACAGACTACTGGGAGGGAAACAGGCCTACGGGTGGCAAGGCGAGGGTCCTAACTACGAAATGATGGCAGAAGGCCCTAAAGGCCTATACGATTAGCCTCTAACGACTAAACTCAGATCCGACTGCCAGAGTTAAATATTTCTGGCAGTACTGAAAAGCCCATTGACAAAGGAAGCAGGTTGAATATCGCAGTAGAGATAAACAAGCCCTCTGCTAGAGAGGAAATGGCGCGTTGCGCACTTGAGCTTTTCGGAATCAATGGTTACAAACAATCAACCATAGCCGAAATAGCTCGCTCGGCCGGCTATCATGTTCAGACCTTCTACCACCACTTCTCTTCGAAGGAAGAGCTTGTTGCCGAAATTTGGCGCCAAAGCTACGAACAGTTCAAGACACACTTCGAGTCAAGAG
>PBUF01000152.1 GCA_002727775.1 Gammaproteobacteria bacterium | reverse complement strand
CTGGCGACTTTATGACACGCATTATACAGAAAGATACATGGGTAACCCGAGAGACAATGATCAGGGTTATGAAGACGGGAATGTGTTAACTCACTTATCTAAGCTAAAAGCTCCCTTGTTACTAATGCATGGAATGGCCGACGATAACGTATTACTCACTCATAGCACGATGATCATTAGTGAGTTACAGCGCCTAAACAAGAAGTTTGAACTGATGCTGTATCCCGGGTCGAAACACTCAATACAAGAAAGACACGCGTCGGTACACCGCTTTCAAACGATTTTAGATTTTTTTCACAAAACCTTGTGATCGATTTTACAAAAGAGATCAAAAAAGTTGTTGCTTGTGATCTCACCTATGGATTGAGTCGTTTGGCCTCTCAAAGAGGCAATATATTCCGCTGTGTGAACTACATATGCTGGCTCGTTCGGTTTTCCTCTCCGCGGGACAGGCGCCAACCAGGGCGCATCCGTCTCGATTAACAAACGATCGTCTGGCACTCGTTTCGCGACCTCTTTTACTTGGTCGGCGTTTTTGAAGGTCACGATTCCAGAGATAGATATGTAAAAGCCGAGATCCAGGGCAACCTTGGCCATCTCCCATGACTCTGTAAAGCAGTGCAANACGCCAGTAACGCNCGNATGATTCTTTATGAGATCGATCGTGTCTTTTTCGGCAGAACGCGTGTGAACNACTATCGGAAGTCNAGTNTCATTCGCTANCTGTAACTGAGAATCAAAGCTNGCGATTTGCGCGGCGCGATTTGATCTGCCCTNTTCCCGAAAGTAATCCAAACCAGTCTCGCCAATGGCGACTACCTTGGGGTGATCNATAAAATCCCTTACCCAATCTGGAGACCCCTCAGCTGAGTCAGGATGTTCTCCTACGCTACACCAGACTCGGGGAAACCGCGTCGCCAGGCCGACNACTTCTGAAATCCGATCTTGTTCAACACCTATGCACAGAATCGCTCCTACTCCAGACTCACCGGCAGAGACTATCTTCTCTTCGGGGTCATCGAGATAATTTAGGTGACAATGGGAATCGACAAACATGCAAGAAACCTATTAAGCGGGGCGCGAGAGGATATCGAGTTCCTCTGCCCTCCAAGTGATCATCAACCGTTCNAGCAATAGGCGCTTATTAGCAGAATTTGAGGTGGCGATTTGTTTTCGNAAGAACAAAAGCTCGTCACAAAAATNGAACANCNCCTTTAACTCCCGATTCAATTTTNCGTCAGGTAACTCACATAGCCTCGTTAGAATAAATCTATACCAATTGCTGAGCCACAAGACGGGATCAGCGTTGATAATATNGTCGATTAACTCGGTAGTATTTCCGTGATTTAACNTTTCCAAAGAGATGCTGAAACTATAGGTTTCAAAATTTTTTCCGTGCAACGGGGAATAGCCAACTTCGGCCAACTGATTTTTCGTCAACTTAATGCCAGNCTCCTGCAGCCATTCTGCGGTTTCGCTTNCTGAAAAATTTATAGAGAACCTTTGCAACCGACTNCTCAGGGTGACNGGTAGATCGCCCCACCTTGTAGTTTGCAAGACAATGATAGTCCCCGAAGGGGGTTCTTCTAAGATTTTCAATAGCGCGTTTGCAGCGTTGATATTAAGTGAGTGAGCCTCTGCAATCGCGATGACTTTATGATGCTCACTTTGATTGGTTTTGTAAGCAAAGGAAATCGCTTCACGCACTTGGTCNACTTTGATGACAGCCCCCTCCGGAGCCACCCAATGCAAATTAGCAGTCGCGTGCTCGCTAACTTCAAACGCTTTATCAAAACCAATTAGGTGACCACAGACAAGCTTCAATAACTGGTCTTCACCCCACCCTTGTTTGCTGACTAGCGCTAAAGCATGAGGTATTTGATCCTTTGCTTTGAGCTCCTTAAGCTGGGTTAGTACACCATTATTCCAAGGGTAGACCTCAGCATTTTTCTCGTCCTCCATTACGAATTTTCCTGAACGAAATTCAACAACTGATGTCTTAAATCCGAAACAACCTCTTCTAGAGGTCTCGAAGCGTCAAGAATGCAGTACCGCTTGTGCCCTTTGGCACGCCTAATGTAACCGGATCGCACCTTTTGAAAGAAATCCCGATTTTCGGACTCCATGCGATCTTTTTCTCTGCCGGCTATTCGTGATTCCGACTCTTCTGGAGGCAAGTCCAAGAAAAACGTTAAGTCTGGGTACAGATCGACCTGCACCCACTGCTCAAGCCTCTCTATGATCTCAGTGTCTACACCCCGGGCCTCTCCTTGATAAGCAAAAGTAGCATCAGTAAAGCGATCACAGACCACCCACGTACCTCTTTCCAGATTAGGCCTAATAACATTTTTAAGATGTTGCTCTCTGGCCGCAAATACGAGGAGCACTTCGGTCAAACCCGTTATTTCTTCTTGCCATTTCGCGAGCATCGCCTCCCGGATAGCTTCTGCTAACTCGGTTCCTCCTGGCTCTCTAGTCTTTATGAAAGAAACGTTTTTTTCCTTTAGGGTCTCGCAAAGATATTCTAGATTCGTCGTCTTCCCCGACCCCTCCACACCTTCTAACGTAATGAACCGTCCTCTCATGCTGTTATTCCTTACCGCGCTTAAGTTGATACTTTCGCACAGCCCTATTGTGTTCTCTCAGCGTCTTCGAAAACTGACTTGATCCATCACCTCTCGCAACAAAATAAAGATAGTCTGTATTCGCTGGATTAGCGGCAGCCGAAAGCGATGCCTCTGAAGGATAAGCAATAGGGCTAGGCGGTAACCCTCTCCTTCGATAGGTATTATAGGGCGAATCCAGCCTAAGGTGTTTTCGAGTTAAGTTTCCATCAAACTCATCACCAAGCGCGAAAATAACCGAGGGGTCTGTTTGCAAGCGCATTTTCTTTATTAACCTTTTGTGGAAAACCTGACTTATTAATGGCCGATCTTCATCCAAACCAGTCTCTTTTTCAATTAATGAGGCTAGAGTCAACAGATTGGCTGAGGAATAACCGTCGAGCTCATCAGTTTTCTCTAATTGTTTCAGATACTGTTTCATTTTATTGTGTGCTCGCTTGAGTATCTCAATGTCCTTTGTGCCCTTTTCAAAAGAGTAGGTGTCAGGAAAAAATACGCCTTCCAGGAATGTATACCCAACGCCCAGACGTCTTACGTTCTGTTGATATGAATAGAGGTTCAAAGTAAAAGTGACGTTCGGATTAGAAGACAATGCGCTCTCTAAATCGCTATAAGTCCAACCCTCATTGATGCGGAAATCGTACAACTTGACTTTCCCCAACGCGAACATACTAATTAGTTGTTTCGGAGTAAATGAGGTTGGCAAATCGTAGGTACCCGCCTGCAAATTGCGCTCAACCCCTTCCAGCTTCGCGAGCAGGTAGAAGAGGGTTGGATCAAAACTCACTCCGAGCTCAATCAATTCAGAAGAGACTTGAGAAAACCCTTTACCAGGCTCAAGGGTATACACAAGGTTTTCAGGCAGAGAGATATTTTTATTTGACCACTGGTTGAAAGCGACTAGAGCAGCTAAAACAACTACAACAACTAGAAGCAGTAGAATCGTAAACTTACGCATCAAAAGAGCCTAGAACGGCTGAACAACCAGTCGCAGCAAAGACTACGCTGCCCTGAAAATAAGAGTCCCGTTTGTCCCACCAAATCCAAATGAGTTAGTCGCCGCAACACTAATCTTTGCGGCTCGAGCAGTATGCGGGACGTAATCCAAGTCACACCCTTCATCAGCATCATCAAGATTAATCGTTGGTGGCGCCATCTGATCATTTATGGCCTTGATACAAAATATCGCCTCTACCGAACCCGCGGCACCAAGAAGATGCCCAACCATCGACTTTGTGCTGCTGACAAGTAGGTCTGGGTCCTGACCAAAAACCTCTTTAATGGCCATTGTCTCCGCCACATCACCCAGCGGGGTCGAGGTCCCATGAGCATTTAAATAATCGACCTCGGAAGCAGCCAAATCTGCGTCTCGCAAAGCATTCTTCATACTTGCCACCGCACCCTCTCCATCTTCCGACGGTCCGGTTATATGGAATGCATCACTACTCATCCCAAACCCGATCAACTCTGCGTAAATCTTAGCTCCGCGATTCCTTGCTGATTCATACTCTTCGAGAACAAGAACACCCGCTCCATCTCCTATAACGAACCCATCTCTTTCTTTGTCCCACGGACGACTCGCTTTTTCTGGTTCATCGTTTCGAAGNGAAAGCGCTTTCATATTTTGAAAACCCGCAACAGTAATCGGCGAGGTGGCGTGCTCTGCACCTCCAACTACCATAACGTCGGCATCGCCCTGCTGAATCATACGAGCGCCAAACCCGATATTGTGTGTTCCAGTGGTGCAGGCCGTCACGATCGCTATATTTGGCCCCTTAAAACCATACTTAATGGACANGTTCCCCGACATCATATTTGCGACACTACCNGGAATAAAAAAAGGAGAGACTTTTCTNGGGCCGCTATTCAANAGGACNGAGTGGGTCTCTTGAATCATTTTGATGCCACCTATGCCCGAACCGACCGCGATGCCCACTCGAGAAGGATCGTAGTCCGCTATCTTGGCGTCTTCGATAGCTTGTATTCCAGCGGCGATACCAAACTGAATGCAACCGTCCATTCTTCGGGCNTCTTTCGGAGAGATGAAATCAGCCATATCAAAATCTTTAACAGCCGCACAAATCTTGACTGCGTAGTCTTCGGTATCAAAATACTCGTTAAGGCCTACCCCNCTCGAACCCTCAAGAGCAGCACTCCATGAGGAATCGACGTCGTTCCCAATAGGAGAGATCATGCCCAGCCCTGTTACTACCACTCTACGACTCATACGAACACCAAAGTTTTATCACGTTTCATTGCACACCTCCCACGAACCTTTTTGGTCAACTTGGGAACCGTGCACGTTACGAGAATATTAACTAACATTCTTGGCCGCAAGGCCTTCCTTCAAGCGCATAAAAATCATGGAAAGCCTATNTTATTCGGACCANCCCCAGAAGAACAGGGGCAATGACATCTTAACTACTGATGAGAAACAATATAGTCGATCGCTTCTTTCACCGTAGTAATTTTTTCAGCCTCTTCATCGGGAATTTCTGTCTCGAATTCCTCCTCTAAAGCCATAACCAGTTCCACGGTATCAAGCGAATCAGCACCCAAATCCTCCACAAAGGACGCCTCGCTGGTGACTTCTTCTTCCTTTACACCAAGCTGCTCGCATATTAGTTTCTTAATTCTGTCTTCTACATCACTCATGTTGCAGTTACCTCCCAAGTTGTTTTCAGGGGACAAGAGCGGCGGGATAATATAGTTGCTCTTAACCCAATTCAAGTTGACTTTTGATCTTTTTGCAGTAAATCGAGCCCTAAGAATTGTAGAGGCCGCCATTTATTTGTAATGTTTGCCCGGTGATGTAGGCCGCATCATCTGAAATCAAAAATGCCNCAGCCGCTGCAACCTCTTTGGCNTGNCCCATTCGGCCCAATGGGATCTTTTCCATAATTTTCTCTTTTTGATCATCNTCGAGCACCGAAGTCATGTCGGTTTCGATGAACCCAGGAGCCAACGCATTCACCGTTATATTTCTTGACGCCAACTCCAAGGCTAGGGACTTCGTAAAACCTTCAATTGCCGATTTGCTAGCCACATAGTTTGTTTGTCCCGGGCTACCCATGCGAGCCACCACAGAGCTTATATTCACGATCCTACCCCACCGATTTTTCATCATCTGCCTAACAAGAGGTTTGGTCACTCGGTAAAGTCCGTTAACATTGGTATCGATCACGCTGGACCATTCTTCGCTAGACATCCGCATAATGAGATTATCGGCCGTCATCCCAGCGTTGTTNATCAAAATACAAGGGGACTCCTCGAGTTCTTCTAGTTTTGAAAACGCCTGGGCCACGGATTCATCATTGTCTATCCGCATTTCTATACCTTTTCCACCAGGCCCAAGAGCCTGGTCTATCAATTGCACACCTCCTGAATTCGTGGAGGTTCCAATGACTCTATAGCCTNAATTCCTGAGAAATAGGGCGATTTCCAATCCGATGCCCCTACTTGCACCGGTTATTAAAACAGTTTGTTCTTGCACGTGTTCCTCGCAGCCTGCTAGCTTTCCTTGAGCAACCTCATATCTTCAGGCCCATCAGAACCAAGCGTTTCTAGATCTCGAGACACTCTCTTTGCNAAACCGCGTAACACGGAGCCAGGGCCGCATTCGACCAACTTCTCGACCCCCACATCAACCAACTTCATCATTATTGCGGTCCACATTACAGGTGAAGAAAGTTGCTCGACAAGATTTGAGCGTATTTTTTCGGGTTCAGTTTGTACCTCCGCATCGACATTCTGAATCACGGGAATAGCGGGATTTTTGAAGCTCACTTTGTCAAGATGCTCGGAAAATTCATCTTTAGCCCTCAACATCAACTGTGAATGGAAAGGCCCGCTGACCTCCAACTTCACAGCTCGTTTCGCTCCTAGCTCCTTAGCAATTACTATGGCTCGGTCTAGAGCCGCTGTCTCCCCAGATATCACTACCTGGCCAGGTGCATTGTAGTTAGCAGGGCTNACCGTCCCTTCTGCTTTTTCGCAACACTCTAGAACAACCTCATCCTCGAGCCCCATTAGTGCAGCCATCCCGCCCTCGCCATTTGGAACAGCGGCGTTCATCAGCTCGCCTCTCTTGCGCACCGTTTCAACCGCTTCTTCAAAATCGATTACTCCAGCACAAACTAACGCTGAATATTCTCCTAGAGAGTGTCCTGCAAGATAATCAGGCTTAACTGGTGCATCGATTTGCCATATTCGCCACAACGCAACACTCGCCGTCAAAAGAGCCGGTTGAGTATTTTGTGTTTTCGTTAACTCTTCCGTGGGGCCCTCTTGAACAAGCTTCCAAAGGTCATAGCCCAAAACGCCCGAGGCAGCCTCAAAAGTTTCTCCGACCAGCGGATATACCTCGGATAGCTCGTTTAACATCCCTACCTTCTGGGATCCTTGACCAGGGAATAGTGCTGCATTAGTCATTCAGTCTTTTCCTCTTTGAATGGTTAGGCAGTTATTCTTTTTCTTTTGTCACTTGCTTACCACGATAGAATCCATCTGGCGAGACATGATGCCTCAAGTGAGTTTCTCCTGTGGTTTGGTCAATCGATAACGCCGGATTACCCAGTTTATCGTGTGATCGTCTTTGACCTCTGCGCGACCGCGTTACCTTATTTTGTTGAACCGCCATCAATTTCTCCTAGCACATTCTTGCCAATTAACTCGAACTCAAGTCAGACAACCCTGCAAACGGGCTTTTGTTTACGACTTTCGGCCCCGAACTATACACGTAATTCTCGCCATTATCAGACTTACATTGCGAACAGATAGCTCTGGGCAAACCTAGAATCAGCTCATCTTCGACCAAATCCATTAAATTCAAAGATGGCCCGCTTACCACGACTTCCTTGCTCACCGAATCATTGCCGTGATCTAACCAACTCTGTAAACGATCCTCCGACTCAAACACCAGCACATCTATTGGCAAGGAGCAATCGCAACCAACCGGCAAATTGCAGCGAGAGCAATCCAACGTCAACGACCCTTCTACCGTCCCAACAACTTTAACTTGCTTGTCTTCAAACCCGAACACGAGGTGGACATCAAATTGCCCTATTTCAGAGCACAAAGAAGCCAATCGTTCCAATTTTTCCCCATCGAGCACTCGCTGAATTTCAGCGCCTGTCCTAGCAAGCTGGCGATATGAAGGAGAAATATCGATTGGTTCACTCATGATCGAAACGATAATAGGTAAGTGATGAAATCAAGTAAAGACTATAAAATGCGGACGAAATGGAGACCAAAATAGTATACCGACCATGCCAACAGCAGCGCCTCAACTAATTCTAGCATCAAGCTCGCATTACCGAAAAAAACAACTCGAGAACTTGGGCATTCCCTTTACCTGCGAACCCCCTTCAATAGACGAGACCCCAAATCCAGGCGAATCGGCTAAGGCCATCAGCTTGAGGCTCGCGACCGAGAA
>PBUF01000151.1 GCA_002727775.1 Gammaproteobacteria bacterium | reverse complement strand
TATGTTCAATATTTTAAATGGAATTCGTGTTCTCGACTTAACCACTGTTGTTCTTGGTCCATTCGCCACGCAAATGCTTGGTGACTTTGGTGCTTCAGTTATAAAAATAGAGAATTTAGACGGCGATATGATGCGAGCGGTTAGGCCAGGTAGCTCAGATGAGATGGGGGCAGGTTTTGTTAATTGTAATCGCAATAAAGACTGTATTGCGTTAAATCTTAAGAGTAATGAAGGTAAGGATATCTTCTATAAACTGGTGAAAAACGCTGATGCGGTTGTGCACAACATGAGGAATAAGACAGCTGTAAACTTAGGCATTGGTTACGAGGATTTAAAGAAGGTGAAACCTGATTTGGTCTATTGTGGCGCTCAAGGCTTTGGTGAAGAAGGGCCGAGTTCAGACGTCCCAGCTTATGATGACATCATCCAGGCGGCGAGCGGACTTTCCTATCTAAATTCAGACTCTGAAGGGCGGCCTCGATATCTTCCAACTATAGTAGCGGACAAGGTGGCGGGGCTACAGCTTACAATTGCGGTTCTGGGAGGTTTGATTAACAAACTTAGGACTGGTAAGGGCTGTTTTATTGAATCGCCTATGTTTGAAGGTTTGGTTGCTTTTTTGATGGTAGAACAAATGGCAGGTTATAGTTATGTTCCAAGTGTCGGTGGCACCGGATACGATCGTCTAACTGCGCCCTTCAGGCGACCCTACCCAACCGCTGATGGTTTTATCGCGATTCTCCCTTATAGTACTAAAAACTGGGTTGATTTTTTTACGATGATGAATAGGCCTGAATTAGCCGAATTGGAAATTGTTCGTGATCCAATCAAAAGAAGCGAGAACATTAATACCCTCTACGAAAGGCTCTACGAAATAGCCCCTGAAAAAACAACTGATGAATGGTGTGAGATTTTACGGAACGCAAATATCCCTCATACAAGGGTTAACCGCCTAGACGATTTGCTTGAAGATCCTCATTTACAGCAAGTGGGTTTGTTTGAGGAATATGAACACCCGTCAGAAGGAAAAATGCGCCGGGTGAGATCACATTACAGTATGCAAGGAATAAACGAGTCACAAGATAATCCGACTCAACTTATTGGGCAGTCAACGCACAGGGTGCTATCTGAATTAGGTTACACAGAGGAAGAAATCAGAACGCTTGAAGCTTCGAATGTTGTAAAGTTGTCAGCCGTAAACGGTTAGCTTGTTTACTCCAACCAAATGGGTTGAGTGAAAGCACCATTGCGTGCTATGTCCCAAACTTCTAGACGTGCCCACTTAGCATTACTAAGATCAACAGGGAATTGGAAATTAGTAGAATCAAACTCAGTAGTATCAGATAGGTCAAATCGCAAGCGGTGTACGTTACGACCGTCGCCACTGATTAATTCCATATAAGCCAAAGGATAAGTCCATTGCAGTTCGATCTCCAGTGACATTGCGTCATCTGCCTGCGCTATCTCACCACTTTCTTTTCCATTGATCGAGAATTCTGGAATTAAAACCTCTCCGGTTGTAACAAAGAATTCTCCTCCAGAAAGAGCATCCAAAACAGGCTGCCAACCATCTTCATACTTTGGAATCTCATCAATTTTTAAGTAGTTAATGTTCATCGTGCCAAAAAGTTCGTAGTCCTCAAAAATTTTGAAAATATCCACCTCTCCTAAGATGTATTTTTTAAAACCCCAGTTAGCCATATCATCTTCAAGGTCTAGGACCCGCCAACCCAGTAAATCTCTAGAGTAGTCTGCGGGCATGGCTTTCCAAGCGCCACCCAAAAAATGATCACTCTCGAAAAAATCACTAGCCCGATAACCGTCTGGAAATCCAGTAGACCCTTTCACTCGAGGGTGAGCCGTCCAGGCTAAACCATTCTCATTTTGAAGCAGTTTTAGAACGTCTTCTGCGTTTCCAACATGATAAACGGTCCCATACCCGGGGATAGTCTGCTCGAATGGTTGACCTTCATTTTGATTTAAAACCCAATATACAGGCTTGGGGAATAGACTTAACCAATGGCTTCCAAAATGGACGTTTGGTTCCTCTCCGGGGATGAGAAGAAATTCTTCATCTGATAGCCTCGAAAATTCGTCGTGCATCACCTTTAATTCAGACAGTCTCTCTTCGGTACCCAGTCTGGGTGTGCGGCCGAAGTGAAATTCTGCCATGTGCACCATATCGACCCCCATACGCTTAAAAAATTTCACAAAATCAGGCTCCTCTAATCCTGCTGGTATGCCGTTAATTCCTTGTTCGTGTTGTTGGTTAATAAAGTCAGTAGAGTGCTCATGGTGATAGTGACTTGAAAGCGTTTTGTATCCTGAAAGGGGCTTAAACGAATCGTTGCGTGTATAGCGTTTGACAACTTCCAGGTTTTCAAGACCTGACAGTTCGGATAAAAAAATCAGAACGCCAAGTTTTTGTAAGGTGCCAGGTTGAGCATTAACCCAAGGTACAAACCGGCGATCACCTACTGGCGGCTGTCGAACTCCAAATGCAAAACCGTCAACCATATCCAAATATTCATGGCCTGCCCAGTTGTAGCCAAAATTGTTTGCGAAATCCAAAGGATACAAGTATTGATGTGGAAATGGAGAAACCACTACTGAGCCGTTTTGGTTTGAGAGTGCTATGCTGCGATATCGTGTCTTGTAAACATTGGCGGTTGAATCAGTTATTGGCTCTATCCGAGGATTTCCATAAGCGTCGAACCATTCCAGATTCTGACCCCTTGTGTCTGGCTTCGCGAGTCCAACATGATAAAGAAAAGCCGTGGCTGGCCTGTCTGTTGAAACGCGTGCCTCCATGTGAACGAAAGGGCTGTCCTGATAGAGCACAAAAGCAAGCGACCCGGCGAAGGTTTCGCTGCTTAGGCCCGAAATTTCAACCGTAGCCCGTCCAGTCTTTGTTGAAATGGTTACGTCTGTGGGCGAAAGGTACCCCTTTTCTACAGAATAAGGTCTCGTCGGTACTCTATCGAAAAAGATTTCCCAACCGTCCCTTAATGTTAAATCACGATCGCCGACCCAAAAGAGATAATTTGGGTCGAGATCTTTCATTATGGTCGCCTCGTTAATGCCGAGCGCTTTTATTAATGGGGCAGCCGCAGTGTTGCCTTGTCGCGGAATGAATTGAAATTCAATGAAAGCTTTATTCCCAGCAACTTCCCACCCGAGACGGATACTCTCCTCCGAAGTGTTTAACGTGAAACCGTCTTCAGGTTCGAATGCTTCTTGGTTTATCTCGATGGCTAGAAGGGGTATAGGTATAAGGTAGGCAAAGATAAATTTTGAGAGCAAATTTTTATTTTTCATGGTGCACCTCAAATGACTGTTTTTTAAAAAGTAGCTCTTACCCTCAGCGCCAACTGGATGCCGCTCCTGCTGCAATAGTCTTCAATTTCTCTGACCTGACCATCTCGAATGTGCCCATCAAAGCGGGTGCGGCGGCGGCACCATTGATTCTCGGTAAGATTACGGGATTCGAACCTGAATGTTAAATTGTCAAAGGCCCTTTTTTCTATATAAGCCGACATTGAGGGCTGATTGAGTCTTTCCTCGATATCGTCGATGTCGAACTGCTTCCTTCCCTCGCCGTCGTTCGAGTCATTGCTGTAGTTGATCCCGTACGTGAGTCTCTTGCTGGTCAAATCATGACGAAATCCCATATTAAGCCCCCAGCGCCCATTACCTTCACGGCGACGTTTTATTCCTAAGAATGGATCAGTAAATTCAGAATCCCTTATTCGAATCCGTGTTGTAAACAAGGCGTTTTGGATTTTAAGGGGGTCTAGTTTAGCGCTAATATCAAAACTCACACCGTACCATTTGCCATCCCCAATGTTACCGCGTGCAGACCGGAGGTCATCTGGTGAGGGGGAAACATCAATCCGATCGATGTGATCCTCGGCATCTCGATAATAGATCTGAGAATTAATTACTCCTAGGTCATTGGGCAATCGATACTCTAGGTTTAAGTCATAGCGCCAAAGTTTTTCTTGAACAATCTCTGGGTTCCCTGCAAAGGTGTTCTTCTCTTCGTCGTTTGAATCAACTGATGCGCTAAAATCAGAAAAGCTAAGCTGAGAAATATCCCGTTCTATTTCTAACCGCACTTGAAATGATTGCGTCAAGTTATATCTGTAATCGATCTTTGGTTTGACAAAGGAAAAACTTCTCTCTCTGCTGACGTCCCCTTTTTGTTCGATTGTGGAAGTCTCATAGAGTAGTCGACTTTCGAGTGACATCCGGTCGTTAATCTGCCAGTTATGTATGGTGAACGGTTCGTATCGTAATTCTTGGACTGTGGATTTACTGTTATCGATGCTGACTGGGACCAGATTTCCATAATTGGGATTTGGCTCTCCCGGCGTGTTTAAACCCATTCTTAAATCAGAGTCTCTTATTGTTTGTGCGCCCTCCGCACCGAACTCAATACCCTGATTCCTCGGTAAATTTCGAATAAAGGAAGTTCGCACTATCCGCTCGCGATCTCGAGTAAGTCTGTCCAAGAAAAGATTAGGCTCCAACTCTTCGTTCGCAACATCGTAGCGAATTCGATCGTATGTCGAGTTACGGTCATTGACGATAAACAATACGCGGAACCGCGAGTCAGAATTGGTCTCATACTCGTAATCTCCACCTACTTCCCAATTCTTCCGTGTTGTGCTCTGCTGGTCATCTTGGACTCTAACGGTTCCCGCGGAAAAGTCTGAAATTATCCTCTCCCGATCAGTTGGCGAGTCGCCTCGTTCCTCGAAAAGCCCATTCACTTTAAATACAGACTTATTCATATTGAAACCAAGATTTACATTACCCGAATACTCAGTTTCGTCGCGATGAACTTCTTGTTTTTCAGTGCCTATCAGATTGTCATCACGATCGTACGTAAATTCGTCTGAATCCCAGTATCGGTAACCGGGATCTGCCTGAAAATTAACGATGTAATCAATGTTTTTTCTCGTGCCGGCTACGGAAACTTGCCCACCGGAGTCAAAAGTTCCATTTCTGGCCCGTCTAGTTTCGGTCTCGATTGTTGTGCTAGACCTTGAGGAGCTCTCCAAGAGAACTACGTTGACCACTTGCCCGCCGCTTCGAATATCTACATTTTCTGACGTTCCGCGAATAATTTCGATGTAGTCGACCTGATTGGCTGTAATTCTGTTTAGTTGGTCTCTCCCTTCATTGTTTTTGCCTGTCGTTCGTTGACCGTTAATCAGAACTTCACCCTCGCCGGCACCTAATCCTCGACCACTGGAACCTCCTCGAAGCGCTAAATTTATACCGGGTATGCGATTGAGCATGTCGTTGGCGGAGACGGGATAAAAACCGTCGAAGTAACTTGCGGGATAAACTACGGTTGATTGATCAGCAGAGATAATTGGCTGATCGGGTTGGCCCGAAAGATTCTGGCTAAATAGGCCCCCCATTATTGCTACAAAAGCTAATGTGGGGGTGAGTTTGAAGATTCTCATCGTATACAAATTACTACTGGGCGCATGTATGCTCGTTAGATATCAGTCCCGATATCTTAGAGACACAATTCTATCGTTTTTTGCAGCACGAGTCTGTGACAATTTGTGGGAAAATTTCATTAAATTCTGAGACTTGCACCGATTCCTAANTTCCATTAAGAACCGGTAGCGTGTCTTAAAATCTCTAATTAATTAGTCTCGTATGTGGAAAAGCTGTCCTCCCCGTCGCCACTGATGAAATCTGCGTATTTGCTTTCGCCAGTGAAGTTTGATTGTAAGAAAGCATAAACGTATGTGCCCTGTGTTTGCAGCTCAGACCCTTGGTTGGTGGGAAGGTTATGGGCGCCCTCGGCAAATTCGAGGTAAACTTTCGAAGTTGAGGAGTTTATCGCATCATAGAGTAGCCTTGAATGCGTTTCAGGNGGGGCAATTGTGTCCTCGGCGGTCGCGATTATTAGAGTTGGAGTAGACACTCCGCTCAAATCACCCTCGAAAGATTGTCCAAGCTCGCAACAGTATGGAGTAAGAGGGACAACCGCTTTGATATCAGCACCCAGCTCCTCTGCAGCTCGAAGGGAGGCCCCTCCTCCCAGAGAGTGTCCCATGATGGCAATTTTTGACTCGTCAACTTTGTTATTGATTGGACTCGCACTGTTTGCGTTTTCTCGCTTAATTAATTCCACTCCGGCAATTAGCGCATTTTTTCGTTGTTCCAGATTATCTTCAGTTGTGTTTGTTTCTATTATCATAGTAATTATGCCTANAGAGGCTAACATTGGTCCCCACCAATCGTATCCTTCAGGGGTACCACGATAGCCAGGAGACATCACCACGACTCCGTTCGGAAGATCAAAGCTGAGTGTTAATGGGTAAAAGATAGTAGCGCTCGCGAATTGAGCTACATCGGTGCCGGTTTCGTAGGTGCGGGCTTCAAATAAGCGATCGTCGAAGAGGTTAGCCGCATTGCGNGCAAAAGTTCTCCCCTCGGGTCGGTATCTGCCGTCGCTGTTATCTTGAGCAAATACACTCGGGGAAATTAAGGAGCTTATCAGCAAGCCAGCCCCAATTATGGTGGAGATTATGGATTTTACTCTAATTATATTCATCACGATTAACCTCTGCTTTATGTCTTTTATGGNCATTTTAGCCGTTAAAATTACCGATTTCGTCGTAAATATATCAGAGAGTGTCACCCATAGAAATACGCTANCNTGCTGAAAGGCAATAGATGGCTATGTGTTACCAAATTCTTTTCGACAGTTTATTGCTCTGAAAAGAAATACCGATTAATCTCAGCCTTCCAAAATATCAAGACTANGTGGTAATCGGACTAAAATGACCTATCAAAAGCGTATATTTAGANATATTTACTTTCATATTTCACGCATTAGCGTGATTGCCCTTTGTGNCTCTTTATTCCAGCTTGCTCCCTTGCAAGCTCAGGAACTTGGTGATCATCAATACACCTCAGAGGCAATAGAAAGGGGTAGTCGAATATACTCCAGAGAGTGTGCGCTATGTCACGGCCCTCAGGGAGATATCGTGGATGGTGTTAATTTACGGGTAGGAATTTTTAAAAACGTACAGTCAGATGATGACCTCAGNACTGTAGTTACCCAGGGAGCGGGGCAGGGACAGATGCCAGCCTTTGGGCTNAATGCTTCCGACTTAGATGGAATAGTGGCGTTTATCCGCGCNGGTTTTGATCCAGAAGGAGTGGCCGTTAGAATCGGCGATCCAGGNAGAGGTCGTGAAATTTTTGAGGGTAAAGGAGAGTGCTCCAACTGTCATCGTGTAAGTGGCGTAGGACCTCGGACAGCGCCAGATCTCACAGAAATTGGAGCGATCCGAACTCCTGCTTCCCTTCAGCAAAATCTGATAGATCCGGCTGCTGCCATACTGCCTATAAATCGACCGATTAGATTGGTAACGAGAAATGAAGAGACAGTGTTGGGACGACGNCTTAATGAAGACACTTATACTATTCAGGTCATAGACTCTAACGAACGACTGAGATCTTTTCGAAAATCAGATCTTGTTTCATATGAAGTAAGCATGCGTCCGAGTAAAGGACCGACAGAATTGTCGGGTGACGAAGTCGCAGATGTNGTGGGTTACTTATTAACATTGCGAGGCCAATAATGAAGTTACAGAATTTCATAAAAGAGATAGTAATTATCTCCATCGTTCTTATATCTCAAGGGTCCGTGGGCCAAGTTCCTTACGAGCGAATTTTGAATGCAAGCGATGAGCCTCAAAATTGGCTCACCTATAACGGAGGTTATATGAGCCAGCGATATAGTTTGCTGGATCAGATCAATCGAGAGAATGTCAATCAGCTGGAGCTTAAATGGGTGTTGCAAAATCAGGTTTTTGGTGCGTGGCAATCAAANCCCATTATTGTCGATGGCGTCATGTATGTNACAGAGAGNCCAAATAGTGTCATGGCCGTGGATGCCGTGACTGGCCGTGTGTATTGGAAATACAGACATCAAAACGCCGATAATGCTTTAGTTTGCTGNGGAGCAAATAATCGCGGTGTAGCAGTATTAAATGACAAGNTATATATGGGAACCTTAGATGCCCATCTTGTTGCCCTTGATCGGGTAAACGGGCAGCTACTTTGGGAGGCCGAGGTTGGAGACGTAAATCGAGCCTACTCCGTGACCATGGCACCATTGGCCGTTAAGGATAAGATTTTGGTTGGTGTTGGAGGAGGTGAATTTGGAATTCGAGGCTATGTGGCCGCATTCANCGCCGAAACTGGAGAACAGGCGTGGAAAACCTACACTATCCCGGGCCCCGGTGAGGCCAATCATGATAGTTGGGAAGGTGATGACTGGGAGCANGGCGGGGCTCCTGTTTGGATTACCGGCTCATTCGATTCTGATTTAAATTTAACCTATTGGGGGGTAGGAAATCCTGGTCCCGACTGGAATGCTGGTCAGAGGCCTGGGGACAATCTTTACTCTGATTCCGCCATCGCCCTTGATGCCGACACTGGCGAGTTGAAATGGTATTTTCAATTCACTCCTAACGACGCCTACGATTATGATTCTGTGCAAGTGCCGGTCCTAGCTGATATGGAATGGAGAGGTGAAGCTAAGAAGGTAATGATGTGGGCAAACAGGAACGGTTATTTCTATGTGTTAGATAGAACCAACGGGCAGTTTCTTGAGGGAAAACCGTATGTAAAAGTTAATTGGTCAAGTGGACTTGATGAGAATGGCCGCCCCATTCCCTCGCCTCAGCCAGAGGGCATGCCTACCTATCCGGGAAATCAGGGAGGGACTAATTGGTATCCTCCGTCTTACAGCCCCAGCACGGGCCTGTTCTATTTTAGCGCCTGGGAGAACTATGCCACNATCTACAGGGCAGAGGAGTCTGAATATGTCCCCGGTCGAGCATTTTTAGGGGGAGGCTTTTCTGTGTTAGCACCCTCTCCGGGTGCNCCAACTATTGGTATCGGTCGAACTAATCCGATTAACAATTGGACGAACGAGGTAGGCTTTGCNTCGCTAAAGGCCATGGACCCCCAAACGGGAGAGGCTGTTTGGTCATACAATCAGTTTGATGTGAGCGACAGCGGTATGCTAACCACTGCGTCTGACCTTCTATTCACAGGTGGTCGAGAGGGCTATTTTCATGGTATCGATGCGCAGTCGGGCGAACTGTTATGGAATGTCAATTTGGGTGGGCAAATTGTGATGGCTCCGGTTACTTTTATGGTTGATGGCATTCAGTATGTGTCAGTAATCTCCGGCAATAGCCTATCGACTTTTGCTCTTGAGCAATAACGGGTCAGGTTTCCCTCTATGAGAAAATTTGGCCTAGCTTTGTTGACAGCTGTATTAACTTCGGTTTCTTTCGCTCAAGAGAGGGATAACCGGTTCAACCCTAGCCGTGATTTCACCATCGATAATCATTTCTTCAAAATGCAGTCGGGCAGACCGATCGGATCCACCGCTGGNATTTCGATCAGCCCCGATGGCAAAAGCATATGGGTTTTTGATCGCTGTGGGGCTAATGACTGTGTGGGGTCAGATTTGGATCCGATTATGCAGTTTGATTTAGATGGAAATCAACTGGCTAGTTTTGGTTCGCAAATGTTCGTNAGGCCCCACGGGCTGCATATTGATTTTGAGGGGAATGTCTGGGTAACCGATGGTGAGGGACCAGANGGTGAGGACCCTCGTCGAGATGGTAAAGGTCACCAGGTTTTTAAGTTTAGTCCCGAGGGAAATGTACTGATGACTCTCGGAAAACCCGGAGTGGCTGGCGACGGGCATTATGAATTTAACCAACCATCGTCTGTTTTAGTCGCGCCAGATGGNAATATTTTCGTTGGCGATGGTCATGGCGGTGCTTCGAACAGTCGCATCATGAAATACAGTGCCTCTGGAGAGTTTCTTACTAGTTGGGGAAGTCAAGGTTCTGAGCCAGGCCAGTTTGCTGTTCCTCATGACCTTGCTATGGATTCCGCCGGTAGAATTTTTGTAGGTGATCGGGGTAACAACCGAGTTCAAATCTTCGACCAAGATGGAAATTTTATTAAGGAGTGGCCTCAATTTGGTCGTCCTAGCGGGCTGTTCATTGACGATAACGACATGCTCTATGTCACGGACTCCTCATCAGAGAATAGAGGACCCACAGGATCACCCAATAATAGCTCTCCGTATGCGGAAGGCGTGAGGGTTGCAAGTGTCAAGGACGGATCAGTTACCCTGTTCTTGGATGATCCCCACAAAAATGGATCTCAGGAGGGAATCGTCGTAGATAAAGCCGGAAATATTTATGGTTCCCTCACAGCTGGTAGAGGACTCAGGAAATACCTAGTTAGGTAAAAATTTGTTACAAATATTTAGTCTTCTTTTATTCGTTTTGTCCGAAGTAATGATCTAATCCATCTACCCAATGCGTTACTCTTGCATCCGAAACAAGTTCACAATTTGTAACTTGCTAAGGCAGCAGACTATGTAATACTGGCATACCGCCGTCAAATCACTGCTCAGATTGAGGGACATAAACTGACTTTGAGGTGACTGAACTGAAGTTAGGGACTTAAATAGTTTTGTCAAAAATCATAAGAACTTTTCTATTGCTACTTATTTGTGGTCTCGGCCCGCATGTGAGTGGACAAGATAACGTTGGTGAAGAATCTACCATCGTATATAACAACGATTACTTCGCGCAGTGGGCTCCTGTAACCGCTCAAGACATGATCGATAGAATTCCCGGTTTGACCGAGGGGGGCTCAAGTCGCGGTGGGTTTGGTGGTTCAAGTGGCTTTGGTGGAGGTTTCAGGGGCTCCCGGGGTGGGAGTCGTGGTGGACGAGGCTTCGGCGGTGGTAATCGCGGCAGTGAAATATTGATAAATGGCAAGAGAACGGCTGGAAAAAACAACAGCACCGGCACCCAGCTAGCGCGAATTACCTCCGATCAGGTTCAGTATATTGAGATCATTAGGGGAACGTCTGGAGAGCTAGATGTTCGAGGTAGCGGACAGGTCATCAATGTTGTTCTGACAGACGTGTTCTCGGACCTGTCAGTTCAATATGAGCTTACCGGTCAGCAATTTGAGGACAACACGGTCGTTCCGAGGGGTAATCTCTCATTAAGTGGAACTCGAGGTGGACTTGATTATCAAATTCAAGCTCAATCCGGTAATAATCATGATGTNACAACTTATAANGAGAATTCAGTTCTTGGTGATTTCTCGGCGAATGATTTTATTTACCGAAAAGATATAGATGACGGCGGTGGTTACGGGTTAAGTGCAAACGTCGGTTATGAAATTAACCCCAACAGTAGNGCNAGACTGAGTGGTCAGTTCACTGAGGGAACAAACGATACAGATATAAATAGGAAAACGGTCAATTTAAGAACCCAACCGNGCATTGAGTCTTACCAGCGAGAAGATATTCGATCGNAAATAAATAATTGGGAGATAGGTGGTGACTACGAATACAACACCGCCCGTGGAGATCGATTCAAGGTTCTCTTAATAAGCAACTCTTTTACCCCTGATCGCCTTCGAGAGCGATGGAACCTAACTGGGCCGAGTTCCGAGAGCAAGAACCTTTTTTTGGATTCGACAAGCACAACCAAGGAGCGGATCATTAGGAGCTCCTACACACTTGACATGTTTGGTGGTAGTCAGGACATCGAATTCGGTGCGGAGCGGGCCCAGACGATACTTGATTCTTCTCTTGCTCTCGGCACGCTGAACCCGAATGGTATCTCATCGGCTGCGGTTGGAGGCTTGGTTCCTGTTGACATACCNAATGCTCGCTCTTCGGTGGAGGAAATGCGATATGAGCCCTTCGTTATTCATAATTGGGTATTCAATCCAAGGATGTCTCTTGAGAGTTCCATATTGTACGAAGATTCTACCATCACTCAGAGCGGTCAGGTTTCTAAGGAGAGAAACTATGACTATGTTAAACCTAAACTAGATTTTAGATATGACCTGACCCCAACTATACAACTTAGAGGCACAATGGAAAAAATTGTGCAGCAACTAAGCTTTAATGATTTTGTTGCAGCTCTTGATCGAAATGACGAGGANCGTGACGTTCAATTCGGTAACGAAAACATAAAGCAAGAGTGGTATTGGAATTACGAATTTAATGCGGAGTATCGCTTNCCGAATGACATCGGAGTCGCCAGCGCCAGAATATTTTATGAGGATTGGACAGATAAGATAGAGAGAATAGATGTATCACCTTCCAAAGACAATCTTCAGGGCGCCAATGGCAACATTGGAGACGGTGAGAAATATGGTCTTGANTTAAATAGTAGCACCCGCATGAGAATGATTGGCTTNCCTAATCTGTTAATCAACGCTTCAATTAGTTTTGAAGATTCTAATATTACGGATCCGTTCTTAGGTATAGAACGAAGAATGAGCTTTAATTGGAGAGGGCGTCAAAATTTGAGCTTCAGGCATGATATACCTTCTAAAAGGATTAATTGGGGTGTTCGATTCAGCAATACACCGGACGGCAATCGTAAATTTTATGACCTAATCGATATCGAATACTGGGACTCTGATCCATTTTGGAGCGCTTTTTTCGAATGGAGAAGTCGCAACAACACGACCGTTAGACTCCAAACTAACCGGATGGGTAACTGGGAATTCTGCAGAAAGAGGTTCCGCTACAATGGAGGAATTGCTGATGGTTACCTCGCAGAGCTTGAAAGCAATTGCAATCATAGCGGTCATGATATCACCCTGCGCGTAACAGGAACTTTTTAATAGTCTGGCTCTACGCCTTATCTTATTGACTCGCTTCGGGGCTGCGCGAGCCCCTCTTTCCTGTGTTCAATTAATCGTAGCTCATTAAAACTAGGGCTAACATCCTAATATTCCTAAAACCACGAGGATCTCCTGATTATTTCTTAAAAAATTGCTGACTATGGAGACAATTTGAAACATTTTCTGATAGCGCTTTGTTTGTGAATTGTGGCAGGATATGGGAACAAGGCTATCAATAGCATAAAATTTTGCTATATGTAGAAGAATTAGGCCTTAGATAGCAGAACAGTGGTAATTGAATACGTAACAAAGTAGGAGATGAAATTTGAAGACTCTAACTACACGCTCGGTCATTACAGGCTGTGCGGCTCTAATTGTGTCTTTTGCAGTTTGTGCCCAAGACACCGTTGAATGGTTTACCTTGGGAAATGACTATGCGCACACACGCTTCACGCCATCTAATGAAATTGATGCATCCAACTTTGGTGATTTGGAAGTAGCCTGGGAATGGGATGGTGCTAGTTTTGGAGCGGTCAGTGGACGTTCTACACCCTCATACATTGACGGTAAGTTATTTACAGTGGCCGGATACAATAGGCATGTGATTGCCATTGATCCAAAGACTGGCGAGACCATATGGTCGTATCGCGAGCCGAAAACACCGCGCGCGGAATATTCAATGAGAGCCGATTACGGAAAAGGTGTCGCTTATGCAGAAATTGATGGTCGAGGAGTGGTAATAATAATCTCACCGGGCTTTTTTATGACAGCGCTTGATGCTGATACCGGAATTCCCCTCGAGGACTGGGGTACTCCAGTGGCTATTGAAGGATTTCCTTCAACTGGGGTCATCGACTTATTAAAAGACCTTGGTCATCCGTACGATCCTTATGAAGGTATACCGCTGGAAACAGGATATATAACATCATCATCTCCTCCAATCGTGGTCAATGACACAATTGTGGTCGGTAATTCGGCTGAGCAAGGCTACCATCAGGCTCGAATTGAGAATGTGCCAGGAGACATTTTGGGATACGACGTAAGAACTGGTGATTTCAAATGGAAGTTTAATGTTATTCCTAAGCCCGGTGAGTATGGTCACGAGACTTGGGAAAATGACGCTTGGGAATGGACGGGAGACGTCTCTTCTTGGGCACCTCTGTCAGCTGATCCGGAAAACGACCTAGTATTTATTCCTACAAACAGTGCGACTATTGATTATTATGGCGGTTTCAGGCCCGGTGATAACTTGTATGGTGCAAGTATTATTGCATTGAACGCGAGCACAGGAGAGCGAGCTTGGCACTTTCAGTTCGTGCATCATGAGATCTGGAATTTTGATACTCCAACAGCACCGGTGCAGCTTGATTTAACCGTAGATGGTCGGAACATACCCGCCGTGGTTCAGGCTACTAAACAAGGCTGGCTTTATACGTTTAATCGCATAACAGGAGAGCCGGTTTGGCCAATCGTTGAGAGACCTGTTCCCCCTTCTATAGTTCCCGGTGAGGTTCTCTCACCCACTCAGCCCCATGTGACTTGGCCAGAGCCGTATTCGATGCAAGGAATTTCTGAAGATGATTTGATTGATTTCACTCCAGAGCTTAAAGCCGAGGCAATCGTTGCTATGGAAGATTATGTAATGGGTGGGCTTTTCAACCCGCCAATACATGCAGGTAACGCTGATGGGAAATATGCGGCAATGAATTGTCCTGGAGGCGCAGGCGGCGTAAATATCACCTCCCCACCAGTAGCAGANCCTAACACCAATACATTGTACGTTTCGGAGCATACGGCGTGCTTTACTCTTCGCTTGATTCCCGGTGAGGAGGCCGACTTGTTGTTCCCTAACTCTACTGGGGTGACCACATCTCAATTCGCGAATGGAGTGCCNGGGGCTACAGCAAGNCCNCCNNGGCATCCGTCNGGATTNCCGGTNTGGAAGCCACCCTATAGNACGATCGTTGCGTACGATATGAACACTGGTGAGAAGAAGTTTACGATTCCAACTGGAGAAACACCAAACAGGTACAAGGAAGCGCTTGAGCGATATGGTGTATCTGAAGCAGAGTATGGCAACACTGGAACTGGAGCATTAGTCCCGATGGTTGCTACTCCTAATATGCTTGTTTACTCAGACCAAGCATCTGATGGAACNCCAATGCTTTGGGCTATNGACAANGATAGTGGTGAGATTATTGGAGAAATAGAAGCTCCAGCCAGGTCAAATTACGGTATGAGCTCCTGGACTCATGATGGACATCAATACATTATGTTGCAGACGAGTTCGAAACTTACGGCGCTTGCNCTGCCAGGTGCACAGGTTGAAAGTTCAGCTCATTAATCGATAGAGCCATGAAAAACGGATTACTCGAAAGGGTGGTCCGTTTTTTTTGGAGTGAAAATGAATAGGCAGATCCAGCTTAGGTTAGTAAGTTTTCTATCAGTTTTTGTTTTTGGCGATATTGCTGGGCAAGAAGATATGCCGGCAGAGCCCAGTGCTGCTGTGTACTCTAAATCCGCTGCTGGCAGGGGAAAGAGTTTCTATCTGATTAATTGTCAACAGTGCCATGATGCTGACGGAAGAGCTTTAGCAAACATTGATTTTATTGCCGCTGATTTAACTGCTCCAGATACTTGGTACTATGGCACTACGCCACTTCATATTTTTCGCAGCATTAAGTTTGGCGCGGGGTTGGAAATGCCGCCGTTTAAGGATAGTCTCGACGATGAAACGATTTGGCAAATAGTCGCTCATGTTTTAAATATTGGCCCAGCTGAATTTAGACCTACAAAAGAATAATTCTTGTTGAGGAAAAAGAATGAAAAATAAAGCAGAGAAGCCTCAAACCAATAAAAATCAATTTTCTGAGAAGCCTACCGAAGATAAGACTGTTACGCGGCGAAATTTTATTAAAAACACGGCAATTGCAGGCGCAGGAGCTGCTGCGATTTTGCAGAATGAATCGAGCCAGGCACAAATAGCTGATCCCTTTAATATTAAAATACCGGAGGAGATTCCTCAAACACTTGCGGAGGCAGCTAAACCAGCGAACTTTCCAATGACTGGTGCTGAGGTTTTCGCCAAGTTTATGAAAGATGAAGGCGTTGCAGGTTTTTTCTGTTGTCCGGGTAACTACAATATGATCAACGCAATTGCTGCAGAGGGCATACCTTCTTACGGGGGGCGATGTGAAGGCAACATGACTTCTGCGGCAGATGGTTTTACCCGTGTTACGGGAGAAATTGCTGCAACATCTGGAACTGAGGGACCTGGTTTCACAAACATGATTATGAATATTGGAGCCGCAAACTCATCGCGTACGCCACTCCTTGTCATCGCCAGTAACAAAACCATCGGTGAAGACGATACCGAACATGGTATTCAAACCGCTTATCAGCAGTCACAAACCGATGGCTTAAAAAAGTGGGGTAAAAGATTAATAACTCCAAACAGAATTTATGAATACGCTGCGTATGCTTTTCGACAACTTAAGACTGGAGTTCCAAAGCCAGTTCATCTAGATTTTCCAGGAGAAATATCCAGAGCAAGGTTCGAGGAGCCAGGTGAACTTCAATATTATTACGATAAGACCCGTTACCGGACAGAGTCTAAAGCGCATCCTAATCCAGCTGACATAAGTCGAGCGGTTGAAATGATTCAGCGAGCGGAACGCCCGATGATTGTTGCGAGCACAGGGGTTTTCTATGATAAAGCCTGGGACGCACTTTTACGCGTTGCAGAGAAGAATGACATTGCTGTTACTGAGTCAGCTCCAATGCGAGGGCATTTTTCCGACTCTCATGCCTTGTCAGCTAGCACGGGTCTGGATGCAGTTCGAAGTGCCGACCTCGTAATCCTTATAGGGCAATATTGTATGCCGTCTATAGGCGAATTCGCTTTTGGGCCCGATGCGAAATGGATTCGAATTGATCCAGATGCAACAGATATAGGAAGAAACGTTCCTATAGATCTTGGTATTGTAAGTTCAGAAAAAGCCGCTCTAGAGGCGCTTGAAGATGCTTTACCAAAGCGTTCTCGTCCCGAGTGGAGGAATGAACTAGCAGCGGCACGCAAAGCTTTTGAAGACCAAAGCGACGAGTACTATTCATTAGGATTAAAATACAGCGCGGACACGGAATCGATTCACCCTGCTGTAATTGGAAAGCATTTACAAGATTTTCTCTACAATGGGGATATTGCGCCTGATCAAACGACTGTGGTCTCTGGTGGTTATGGAATTGGTCGTTACACTCGCCGTTATTTACGAGCGCATCGTCCCGGACAAATTTGTAATGGAGCCTACCAGTATGGGGCTATAGGCCCAGATGTTGGTTACACAGTGGGTGTAGGGGCCGCCGTTCAAAATGGGGTGGGCCCACAAGCTCCTTACAAAGGCGCGCCTATTGTTGGCATCACAGGTGATGCCGGGGCTGCTTATTCAATCATGGAGTTTGAAACACTCGGCAAGTATCGGATACCTGCGATTATGATNGTTTATAACAANAATGCNTGGGGTGTNTGGACNTCAGGNGCCAGNCGAGGGGCTGTTAGAGCNCAACACATGTATTTNTTTCAAGAAAATTTGCGATACGAAAAAATTGCAGAGGCTTTNGGCTGTAACGGTGAGTANGTAACAAGNCCTGATCAAATGACTCCNGCTNTGGAGAGGGCATACAAGCTTGCNTCNGANGAGGGNATATCGACCCTAATTAATTGTCAGGGTAAAAAAGAATTCTGGACGAANCAGTATCCACCTTCGATGCCTCGTCANTTTGCACCTGGAGCTCTGGCTTATTACAAATANAATNCGATAAGTCTTTCGGCTCAAAGCTATGACCAAAGTGTTTGATGTTTTCAGGTCTGAGTTACAAANTTATGCAGATCGAGGAATTTTTCAGAATCTTAGCTGTAACAATCTTGGAGATAAGGTTACTGAATTTAAATTTCATTGGATGACAGACAAGCAATTTTCCCTGCGACTTAATGTAACCAGACACGAACTTGAATTGAGGAATATTTTACCCTCAGTACCCTATCGCTCTGATATGGATAGCGCGTTTAGAGGATTTCTTCTCTCGCGTTGTACGGAAAATATTCCGGTTCACCGGCGTCTTGATGGTAAACGTCTTTCGATAAAAGTTAAGAATAAAAACGGCGACGTTTCAGTATTGATCGGATTTTCAGAGGTTGACTCTCGCTTAGCCGTAAAGACATCAATAAATCTCTTGCATGAGGTCTTTAATAATTTTCTAGTGGAAGGTCCCTATCAAAATTATATGGTAGAGGTATTTAATTTACCTGAAGAGTAGTGAGTTAATTTATGTAGTATTTGTAGATAGTGGTCTCTGAGACTGCTTTCTCGCAGAAGCTGCATTGACTATCATGTCAGCAGTCACGGGCACTCTGTTAAATGTATGTCCACCTAGGGCATCAGAAATTGCGCAGAGCAATGCAGCTGAAGCGCAGCCTTGAATGGGTTCACCAACGCCCTTTACACCAACCGGATTTTGAGGATCAGCAATATCAGTGGCAGCCCAATCCATCGGAGTGGGAACATCAAGATATGTTGGTAATTTGGAGTTGTGAATACCCGTAAAAGCCGGTAGGCCATTCTGCGGGTCATAAGCATGACGTTCGAATCCAGCCATACCAAAACCCATCACGGCAGCGCTCTTTACTTGGATTTCTAAGCCTCTGGGATGAAGGACGGTTCCACAGTCGGCTATCCCCAGGTAATCTAATATTTCATACTTTCCTGTTTCCAAGTCCAACTCGATTTGGATAAATCCTGCGGCGAGTGCTGGGACCGTGGCATTTTTTTCAAGATTATCTCTAGCGACGCCAATTAGCCCTGTTCCCGCAAGGGCGCTAACGGAACGGCGCGTCATATCATTAATATCTTCTGGCGCGATTTGTCCTGAGAATTTTCCACCAAGCTCAATCGCCGCTGCTGCAATTTCAGCATAACTAAGGAAGTTGGAAGGGTCTTGCTTCAAAAAAACTTTTTCATTAGCGATTTCGAAGTCAGAGGGGGAGCCACCGATTTGAATTGCCGCTATCTCAAGGATTTTCTGGAGAGCATCTTGTGCTGCTACAAAATTTGTTCTTGTCATCGTGAAGGAGGTATTTGAACCAAATTGCCCAAAATTCCAAGGGAGGTGTCGACGGCTATCTCCGCGTTCGACGATACAGTTATCCCAATTATATTTAAGTATTTCGGCTGCCACTCGAGAAGTAGCACTGTGAGAGTAGGTTCCGAGATTACCCACTCCCGTGTGAATGTGGAGTTTTCCATCAGTAGTTATCCGCACCAGACCATCGAAGCCATTGCTTCCAGCAGAATGATAAGCTTGCCCCACGCCAACACCAATAACTTTACTACCATTTCTCTGACCGCTCTGGGTCCGTTTCGCTGCCCAGTTAAATTGCTGGGCACCTTTTTCAAGCGCGTCGGTTAAATGAGAACTTGTTAATGAACTTAAGTTAGCACCGTAGGTATCATTTTTCTCAGGCGCATTTATTTTGCGAATCAATAACGGGTCGAGTTTTAATTCTCTTGCTGCCTTATCGAGAAGAGGTTCTATAGCCGAGTGAATTTGATTTTGTCCNGGACCACGNTGAGGACCCTTCATAGGTGTNTTGGTAAACACTGGAATTCCNCGAAAGCGCATCGCTTCAGGNTGGTANACTAATGAAACTGCGTCTCCTGCTGAAAGCCAGTCTGAGAAACCTGAGTTTGCACCATTGTCTTGAATTACAAAAAGATCGACNGCTGAAATCCGCCCGTCTTGCCTGAAGCCCATCTTCACGCGGCCCTGAAATCCGTGTCGTGCTGACCCAATGTAATTCTCTTGCTCTCGACTTACTCGCATCATCACTGGACGACCGGTTAATCTGGACATGTGGGCTGGGATAGACATAGCAGGGTAGGCGCCACCCTTGGAACCAAAACCACCGCCGCAAAACTCAGCAACAAAAACTAAGTTCTCAGGCTCTATTCCTATATATCCAGCGAGCGCGGGAACGGGAAAGCTCTGACTTTGACTAGATCCGTAAAGAAAGCATTTGCCNTTTTCCCAATAAGCAAGTGCGGATCTGGGTTCCATAGAGTTGTGGGAATAGCTTGCTGTTACAAAACTCTCATCAATTGTGTAGGCAGCCGCTGCAAATCCTGCTNCGAGGTCGCCGACANTCCATTCGCGAGCAGANTCTCCTTGCGGGAGATCTCCGTTGATCAACGAAGCCATTTCGTCATTGCTCCAGTGTATTGATCGGAAATCATCCTGCATCGTAGCATTTCCGACATTTCCTTGAGTCCTCGCATGAGGGCCTCCAGGTCTCAAGCTTGTGAGTGGATCTACGACAAATGGGAGTGGTTCAAAATCAAAGTTGATAGCTTGGAGAGCATCCTCAGCTACCCCTTCATTTATAGCTGCTATGGCAAGAATTGGATCTCCGACATAGGCTGGNTCATTTGTAAGGATCGGATTGCCTAGATTGGGTATGGAAGGAACATCATCGGCCGTGAGTACTGCTACAACGCCCTCCATTTGAAGGGCTTTGGATACATCTAGTCGAACAATTCGCGCGTGGGGTACTGGACTTGTAAGCAGTCGGGCATGGAGCATCCCATCAACCTTAAAGTCNTCAGCGTATTTAGCTTTTCCGGTCACCTTTCCATGAACATCTGGCGGGATAAAATCTTTTCCAATCAGAGAGTACGCCATGCAAAATTCCTCATGTTTGCCAATATCAATAGCATATTGATAGTTNTCTNTGAGTGCAATGAGATCGTTTGAATNTTCCTATTTTTGGNTNCANGGAGGATATCGCTGCTCGCTTACAGAATAATTCCGATACCTANCGTGATGGCGCCGAGNGCAAAACACCACAGGNAACANGCCAGNAAGTCTAAGATTAAAAACTTCAAACTATTGAAGCCTGCTACACCCAACATGGCTGGAATAATGCTTCGAATGGCGGGAAAGAACCTTCCTACAAAGATTACATAGTTTCCATAATTCGCGATCATGTTGCTAGCTTTNTGCATGGTGCTTTTACGTTTCTTTGCAAATTGGGTTTCTTGAAAATATGGACCCGCCCATTTCCCAATATAAAATCCTGCTTGATCGCCAAGCAAGGCTCCTAAAAAGGCCAAGGAAGAAATGCCAGCAATACCCAACAATTNNTTTTCATAAACTATTGAACTAGCGATAACAAGAAGTGCACCAGAAACAAATAAGCCTAGCCCGACAAATGCCTCTGCGAATGCAAAAATAGGAACTGCGATTATCGCCAATTTCACATTTTCGCCAAGCCAGTTTAACAGCTCATTTTCGATAACGATCCCTTCTTAAAAAACACTCTAAAAAGATTTAAACCTAATTGCATGCTTAAAGTTAGACCCGACCTTTGGGCTTTACTGTCTCCCTTCATTTATCGCAACTATAACAGGTAAGTCCCCCATGTTTTTGACAATGAACGGCGAGCCAGGTTCTCTCCATTCCCAGTTTCCAGCAGAATCAAGTTCTCTCGTTAAACCGTCTTCACGAGTAATGTGGATGATACCGGCCGACCCCTGAACCACGACGGTATGATTATCGTGGTTCTGCAGTTCTGTTTGTTCTCCTGGGCCTAATTCGAGTCTGTAAGATCGAAACCAAGGATTTTCTATNTCAGGGTCAGACCGCATACCTTCAGGGGTATCGCTNCCATCTTTTACTCCNTCTCCGCCATTAACAAGAGCAATGATCCTTAATAATCCGGGACCGTCGTTAGAAACATTGTGGACAAGCGGTTCATANGCATACTCAGGGATGGATCTAACCGGGCCGTTGGCGGGGCCTCTACCCGTGTGAATTGTGGTCAATAAAATGGCTTGATCATGGATATGTTGAAATGAGGTATCACCTGGATTGACTTGTACATCTAGTAAGTACAAATCGCCTTCGCGATGCACCGTCCTATGACGAGGCTCTTCCAGTAAGTGAACTACTTTTTCCTCGGNTGACGTGTTANCGAGTGCNAAAACTTGCTGCGCTGACAACGGCTTTTCAAAGTAGATTAATGCAGTAACACAAGTCATCGCGATCTTGATCGCAAACGTTCCTCTTTTGTAAAATCCCTTCATTGAACGTTTCCTAGCTTAAAGACAATTAATTCGGCATCATCAGCGCGTCCGCCACCAGCTACTGCGAGGTATTGGACACTATCATGCTCATAACTCATTACTGGACCGTGAAGACGCTGCTCCACATAAACCTCTCCCGCTTTTTCGCCCGAAGCCTTATCGAACGCAACAAGAATTGAGCCATTGTCTTCAGGCTCCAGTTCGTCTTTGGCTGCCAAATAGGAAATCACCAAGGACTTTGTAATTAAAACGCCACCCTCGGCAACAACATCAGTAAATACCGAGCCTAAGTCTCCCAAATTTAAATGAGCAATCGCCGGATGATCGGAGGGCCCTTTCCCAAGAGGGATCTGCCACTCGTGTTCACCTGTGTTTAAATTTATGGCAGTGATTCGACGATAGGGTGGTTTTAAAAGGGGCAAACCTTGAGGGCCGCCAGATCTGTCATATCGAATCACATAAGGCCAGTCAGATGTCCCCTCGGGAGGTTCAACTAGAGACATTCCAGTGGGGCGTGTCACAGAGGGTATGTAAAGGATTTGAGTTTCAGGATCGATTGATGCTCCAGGGAAATTTGCACCACCTCCCGCACCAGGTACAACGTAAGTTGACGATTTTCCATCGGTCCCTTCGACGATTGGTGGGGTAAAGATGTCGCCTAAGACAAATTTTTTCGAAATTTCCAATGCCTCTTCTCGAAGTTCTGGTGTGAAGTCGATGAGGTCATCCTCTGTTACGCCGATCTGCTCAAATGGTGGTGGTTTAGTCGGAATTGGTTGCGTAGGGTGGGCCCTCTCGCCTGGTATAGTCGATGGGGGCACAGTCACCTCCTCAATTGGCCAAACTGGTTCTCCGGTAACTCGATCGAATACGTAAGTAAAACCAGTCTTTGACACTTGGGCAACTGCCTTAATAGGTTGTCCTTCAACTACAATATCTATCAGGTTTGGCGCCGATGCAATGTCATAGTCCCAGAGACCATGGTGAACAGTTTGAAAGTGCCAAATTCTCTCGCCGGTTTCAGCATTCAGTGCAAGGATGCTCTCCGCGTATAAATTTTCTCCTAATCTGTAGCCGCCCCAATAATCGTTTGTTGGTGTCGAGGTGGGCAGGTAAACAATTCCTAACTCATCGTCTGCAGCCATGTATGTCCAGACATTGGTGTTGCCTGCGACGGCCCAGGACCCATTTTCCCAAGTTTCATTAAACTCTTCACCAGGTTGCGGAATCGTATTAAAGCGCCACTTAAATTCACCAGTACGCGTATCGTAGGCCCTTACATGCCCGGGCGGACTGCGGTTATTCATGCTGTAGTCATAAATCTTTGACCCAACGATGAGTGAATTTCCGACTGCGATCGGTGGCGCTCCGTGCGTTATGTTGTTCATTTCAAATTCAAGGCGTCCAAGGTTTTGCTTGAGATCCACAAAGCCATTATCACCAAAATTAGGGTCTGGTCTTCCTGTTTCAATGTCTATAGAAACAAGTTGCTTCCCTGGAGTTGCTACAAAAATTCGCTCCACCTCTCCGTCGGTCCAATATTCGATACCTCTTGTTTGTATCGGAGAAAAATTTGGTGGTCCTAATTTGTAACTCTCAGGATCAAATATCCATAACTCTTTGCCGGAGACTGGATCTAAGGCTGCAATTTGACTGTGATTTGTAGTCGTGTAGATAACCCCATTAACATACAAGGGTGTGGCTCTATAATCGCCGGTTGGATAAAGTTGATCAGGAGGAANTCTCAAGTCCGCGGACTGCCATCGCCACGCAACTTCAAGTTGACTAAAATTTCTGCGATTAATTTGATCGAATGGTGCATACTTTGAAGAAGAATGATCTCCCCCATGATGATGCCATTCTTGATTAGCTTCTATTGATCTAGCGACTTCCCTTTTTTGTTCGCAGCTGATCAGAACAGCTGTAGTCAAGAGGAAAATGCATAAAATCTTTTTACCCATATTCCTCTCCTAATTTACGTTAGAATCGAGGAATTTAAAAATTGAACTATAAATACGGATTTGTTCCTGAGGTGGAAAACCGCCGTGCAATCCATTGGGTACGGTGATTAGCTCATTTGTAACCTCGGCTTGTGATAGGCGTTGGTGCAGTTGAACAGCATGACTGTAGGGTACTATAGGATCAGCATCACCATGAATAGAAATTATAGGCGGCAGATTTTCTCGTACATAGCTTAGAGGTGATACCCGACTAGCGATTGCATTCCTATCAGGTTGTGAACCTAGCCACCGCACGGCATAACTTTTTTGATTTAGCCCATCGAGCAAATCATTTACATCGGTGATACCATACCAATTGACAATAGCTGCTACCTTTGGTGTTTCATTTCCAATGCACTGTCTATCGAGTTCTGCTTCTGAAGGGATCATTCCTGTTGTAAGTGCCAGGTGTCCTCCAGCTGAATTTCCTGAAACAACAAGACGGGTCTTGTCAAATCCATATTGGTCTGCGTTTCTAGCTACCCATCTGAGTGCGCAGAGACTGTCCTCTACAGCCGCAGGTGCCAGTGAGACATCGCCTAACCGATACTGAACGTTGACTGCCGCCCATCCTTTTTCGAGGTAAGGTATTAAGCGTAAAACGTTAGCCTCTTTAGATCCACCAACCCAACCGCCGCCATGATAGTAGATGAATGTTGGAGCTGGACCATCCTGGTTTCGGGACTGATAAACGTCAACTTTTAGCTCCATTCCGTTTGCTTGGTGATAGGTGATATCAGGTATTACGCGAAATTCGTTTTGAACTGTTGCCGTCCAAGAGGTTAAGTTTGATTCCTGTGCGTTTACGCTCAGGTAGATCAAACTAATGAGGAAACAACTTGTCAGTATATTTAACAGCTTTTTCATATCACCATCGCCCTTATTGTTATTGAGCTCCATACTTTACCAAGTAAATTGAAAAACTGCCAAGGCTATGGCTGCCTCGTAAATGTCGAAATCTTATTTGTTTTCGTGATAATGACCAGCTAAGAGACCGCGCGCAGGCCCTTGTGTCCGAGTCTGGCAAATTTTTAGATGAGAAAGGAAATACAGAACCTGACGTTACCAGTTATTGAGAGAAAAATAGGAAGACAGAAAATAATAAATAGTGTGATATTTGTAAAAAGGTAAGTGGCTGTTAGTTTTTTCACAGATGAAATAGCAACTGTCAATATGCTCAAGAAAAACAAGACTCCCCACGCGAAGGGATTGTTGCATGCAATGGTTGCCCCGTAAATAAAGGCATATTGTAAAGCTACAGAACTATCTGCTGATTGTTCTGGCAAAGCTTGAACCCAAATAACAAAAGCAATAAAGGAAATTAGAGGAAAAATAATAAAAGGCAGTAAGTTTTTTACTTTAAGTTTACCCAATTTTAAAGTACTCACCTCTACTGTGAAGTTATAGAAATTGACTCTAACATGCTGGCATTAGAGGCTAATTCCTTATCCCCAGAGGGNAAATCATTAGATTTTAGTATAAAGGCTAGAATTGCAGANTAACTCTGTTGAGAGAGACTTCCCGGTTGATCGGTTGGCATTTCGGTACTCATCTTGGTGAACAGCTCACCCAAGGTTCGCCCTTCCCAAATAAACATAAAGCTTAATCCAATCAAACTGGGCGAATTACTGTTTCCACGAAGATCTGCGGAATGACAAGATGCGCANCGAGCAGCATAATCTTCGGCTCCCCGCGAGGCTTGTTCCTCTGTATAAATGCCATCACTCAATGACTGCCCAAAACACATAAGGGGAAACATTAAGAATACTGATATAAGAAAATTAAACGGTTTATTGAGTCTTGGGTAATGCAAAAACATGTATTGAATTTCCATGACGTGGTCTATTTAATTCAGGAGCAAGGTCTCTAGGTANCATGCCTGACCAGCTNGCGCCACCAACNCCAGCAGGCATAGCAATGTATTGCCTTCCGTCAACCTCATAGGACATAGGAAAGCCTTGGGCTGAGGTAGCGACTCTTGTTTGCCAAAGTTTGTCTCCAGTTTCAGCGTCCAGAGCATAGTAGTACCGGTTCCAGTCCCCAACAAAAACTAACCCGCCACCGGTAGTTAGAGCCGCTGTATTAATAGGGGCTCTTTGCCTATAACGCCACTTAATATTGCCTTCAGGAATATTCATGACCAGGAGCTCGCCAAGGTTTTCATCTGCTGTCGGATGAGGATAGTTGATACGTCTGACTGGTCCCGTTCCGCCACCACCAATAATTTGCTCTGTAGGTCCAAAGGTGGCGAGTTCACAATTAAGAGTTATNGGTATGTACATCGCCTCCGTCTGAGGGGAGTAAGCCATTGCCCTCCAACTTTTAAACCCTGAGGTGCTNGGGCACATATCTATTTGCTGCCCAATTCTGGGTATCATGCCGTCCCTGTACCTAATTGAACCGTTGACTGGATCTACGTCTAGAATATTTTGATAACCAACATCGGTTGCTCTAATTATCTCACCAGATTGCCGGTCTAGTTGCCATAAAATTGCAAGTTTACCCATCTTAAAAATAGAATCTCTTCCGTCGATATCAACAAGAACGGACTCAAAGGTCTCATCCATGTCATGCGTTTCTCCGGGTAAATGCTGATAGTACCATGCCATCTCCCCAGAGCTTGGATCAAGCGCGATCGTTGAGTTTGTGTACAAAGCATCACCATCGGTTCCTCTGACAGCTCTAGCCCATGGCTTAGCTTGAGAGGTTCCCATATACACCAGATTTAATTCAGGATCGTAACTACCTGATTGCCATGAGTCACCGCCCGCACGAAATTGAAGAGGCAAATCNCCCCACGTGTCTCCTCCTGGTGTCCCGGGTTTTGCTATTGTAGAAAACCGCCACAATTCATCACCCGTCAACGGGTCGTGTCCGGTNTAAAAACAAACATCTTCTTTATAGCGTTCACAGCCGGTAATTCCAGTTACAAGAACACCATTTGCCACGATCGGNCCGGCTGTGTAGAAATAGCCGAGAGACGGATCGGCAGTCTGTGATTCCCAAACCAGCAAGCCTGTACGAGCATCCACTGCCCTTATGCTTGCATTTTCGGTGGCGGCGTAAACCATATCGCCATATATGGCTATATTTTTTTGCACACCCCGCCCAACGCCAGCAAAAGCNGTTNAAGGCATAGCAGCGTCCCCAAGTTCCTCAGCAGTAATCTCTTGATTGNAATCATCCATGGAAGGTGTCACTCCTGGTCGGTACTCCCATAGGAGGTCACCACTAGTAGCATCCAGTGCTTGAATCACACCGCGAGGGGCTGGAATGAACATGACGCCATCATGCACCAGGGGTGCTGCTTGCGCTGAGCCAGTATCATCTAATGCCCATGACCAAACTANCTGGAGTTCATCGACATTTTCAGTATTAATTTGATTTAGGGGACTATAACCCCAGCTTCTGGGTGTGCCTCGCCAACTTAACCATTCTTCGTTAGGCGGGTTTTGTAAAAGTTCATCTGTGACAGATTCGTATTGGAAAACTTGTGCTTTACCCAGATTACTCAAAACTAGGGTCAGCAAAATTGTAAAGTAGGGCTTTCTTACATGCATGTGCTTTTGTTTTATTCGTTAATTTATCCCAGAGAATATCTGTCATAAACTTGAAGTGCAAGACACTTTAATGCCGTTTGGAAGATGTTAACATCGCATTTATTTCAGGTGTTGCACAGTCACAAGTGGTTTATCTAAAAAGAGTACGACACATTTTGTTTCATTCGATTTTACTTGGGCAGTTTTACTCTTCTAGCAGGTTGTGTAGCATAGCCCTAGGGACTAACATGAAGAATAAAAATGCTGTTTAGTTTGTTGAATTATCCTGTCAAAAACGCTCGCCGACTAATGTCGCTGGTGTTTCCCTTTTTCCTTTTAATTTTACCAATTCAAATTTTCGGTCAACCGCCAATCGCCGTTACGGAGGAGTTAATGCGCGAGGTTTTCCCGGATGCTGATAGATTCTCATCTAAAGAAGGTGAGCCCCCTGTGTACCGCGCTCTTCGAGAGAGTCCAGAAAATCCTGAGCCTCAGACTATTGGATATTTGTTTGAAACGCCTGATATGCCTCCCGAGGAGGTTGGGTATTCAGCGCCCGTTGATATTTTGGTGGGGATGGATTTACGAGGCACAATCACAGGCTTAAAAATACTTCACTACATTGAATCGTATAAAAGTATTCGTGGTGACTTTATCAATAGTGAATATTTCCCTGACCAGTTTGAAAACAAAAACATTGTGGAAGGATTCCGTATTGGTCGAGATGTTGATGGAATATCCCGAGCTACAATAACGAGTTGGGCAGTGTCTCGCGGAATACGTAATGCTGCGAGGCGAGTAGCTGAAGCATATTTGGAAGATTCTGAGTTTGTTTCTCTGACGAGTGCTGATGCTGTTGCTCTCCAAGTATTAGCAGCTCAAACTTGGGATGACATGATTGAGAATGGATTGGTTGTCAATTGGACAATCATTCAGCCAGACGGAACTGAGTTACAGCTTGCCCTTGCTTTTATGGGACATGACGGCCTTGGAGAGCTCCTGGTTGGAGATGTTGACTATTCTAGAGCAGATAGGGAAGCAAGCGCGAGGGTCAGCGATGGAAATATGCTGTTGGTGGGTATTGATGGTAATTCTTCCCAACCCTTCAGGCAGGAGCGGTTGGCAGTGCAACAGGGGGACAGTGTATTCCCTATAGAAAGGAGACGCTTCGTTTATGTCGGCAGTGCTGATTATGGAAAAATTGCGGACAGAGTTCGCTTTGCTGGAGCGATGGTTTTAGATCCTGCGATTGATATTACGAAGCCTTTTGATATTTTATACAATACAGGAGGTCGGGTAGGTGAATTCGGATCTATAGCACAAACAACCTACACGGTTCCTACTATACCTTTGGCTTTGGCGCTAGGTCAGCCGGTCCCTCCTGAATTACTGCCAGAAATTGATGATGACTTAACTGCTTTTCAAAGTGAAGGTCTATATGCAAGCCTTATTAATGATGCACCCTGGGTTGATGTGGGGGTTTTGCTCTTGCTGATGATGTTCGTTATGACGGCATTTCTGCGAAAAAGCGAGAAGATAAGATGGGTTACTTTAGGTTTTACACTGATTTACCTTGGCTGGATGGATGGTGGTTTTGTGTCGGTGTCACACATTACTAATTTTGTAAAAATCGGTCCATCAATGTTTAGAAGCGACCTGCCTCAATTATTGATACTCATTTTTACAGTAGTAACAACTTTGTTTTGGGGTAGGGTCTTTTGCTCTTCGCTTTGTCCGTTTGGCGCGCTTCAAGATTTTATTGCGCACTTTACTCCAAAAAGGTTTAAAAANGATTTGCCTCAACGGGTCCACGATATCGCAATCTATGTTAAGTATGGAGTTTTAGGGTTTTTAATTGTTATGGCTTTGTCCTTTACTAACCTTAGTTTATTTCAATACTTCGAACCATTCGGCACTATTTTTTACTTTAGCCAGTCTTACTTGTTGTGGGGAATTCTCGCCATCTTTTTATTTTCCTCAATAATAATACCCCGTTTCTATTGTCGCTACGCCTGCCCATTGGGCGCAGCACTTGGAGTGACGGCATTGATATCTCCCTGGCGTATAAAGCGAGTGCCGCAGTGTGATGTATGTAAGGTTTGTGAGCATTCTTGTCCAACTGGCGCAATTAGAGGGCCAAAGATTGACTTCAAAGAATGTGTGCGCTGTGATATCTGCGAAACAAAATTAATAGACAAATCCGGCGTGTGCAAGCACGACATGGAGGCAGTTGCTGTGCGAATCAAGGACTGGAGTCCTGTTAGCACTTAACGATANTCCTTCATGACTATTCTCTATTCATAAATTNATAATGATAAAGACATGTGAATTGTGGANCAGATTGCTGCGCGACTCATAGAGATTTCGCTAATTTTCTAAAAAGTCGATCTTAACGCCGCGCTTGTTGTTCTCGTTCACGCCCTGCACTCAATATATTTGGAATAGCATAATTTCCTTCGTGGCATGCGTATTCATACATCACGTATTCATCGTCTCTAGTAAGAGGCATCGAGATAGTGAATGGCTGTGTGTAAATTTCAGGATCAGTGATTGTTGCGGACCACATAATTGTGTCATCACTTACACGTGAAAATCTCTCAACTACGTGTAAATTCTCTGTCACCGGCACACCTTTGAGTCTGGCGCCAGCACTGCTGCTTGCGATCATTCCCTTATCATTGTAATTCATGGTTTCAACAACTAGGGTGTCTCCTTCCCACTTGGCAACAGAATCTCCCATGTATAGCTTAACCTTATCATCGATGTGTTCGTCCTTATTAAGATGGATAACTCTTACGTCGTGAATCATCTCGTGCACTATCGTAAACGTATCCGATGTTTGTATGAATCGATATGCGTTGTTATAGCCAGCCGGAAGCATGGAGCCTGGGACTCCGCGAGTTAGGCAGCGATCCCAAACGGTGTTATATATATAGTCNTCTTCAACATGAGCAAAGTAATAATCACGGACCGCTGCAGCTGACTCACGAAGGGGAGCCCTTCCGTTAGGAGGATCAACAATCAGAGAGGTCTGACCAGTGGAAAGAACGGTATCNCCAGAGTCTAACCAGACTTGNTTATATCCTCCAACGTTTCCACCAACAGTAACTTCTATATTATCGTCTGCAAACGTACGTCTCTCCTCAAGGTTTTGTTCCATCGCCGCGATCTCATCTTCGGTGAGAAAGGCTCGACCCTGGAGNGAGGCGGGGCGCTCCATCGGGGTTATCGTGTCATTAGTCCATAGGCCTTGTAAATCAGGTTGGCCATCTGCAGTTCTCGGGACAATGTAATCCTGGCTTTGTCCCAAAATTAAGCTAGAGCCGATTGTGGCTGCTAATGTAAAAATTCCTGTGAGTGTAGCTTTCAGCGTTTGATCTTGCATGGATTTCTCCTCGCCTATTGATTTTGCCAATTTCTTTAAGGGCTATCTTCTGTTAACCATGAGAAATCATCCGCAGCTGGATCAAAAAGATCGGCTCTTTCTCTGCGAATCATGTCTTCCTCCCGTGCCCTATTGATAATGTCGTCTGGAATTTGCTCACCAACCACCAGTCCTCTTGGTGTTGTTGGGGCGTAGTATATTCGAGCGTTTGCCATTTCATCGGTAGTCTCTGGTCCATAGACCACGTCTTGAGAAGGGTCTGGGTTAAACCTGTTAGCTTCGGAGTTATCAAACCACCAACTCATGTGCATTTTTGAGCCCTCAGGAATGAACTTTGGCTCTTCGTACTCATACAAGAATTGCCAGTTAAAATCATAGTCGGGTACCCAGAGCAATACTTCTCGTTCACCATCTGGATACTCTAATTCATAGCGCATAGCCTTTCCACGGTAGTGCATATGAGGACCCATGGAGAGAAGAAAAATATCTTCTTCAATCTCGTAGGTATTATTCACTTCGTAGTTTGGATGCCCGGCCGGAATTGTCCAACCTCGATGTGGCAGTAAGTTAGTCTCCACAACGTGGTCAATTACGTCGCCTTCTTCGTAGAATTTGAAAGCGGCCCGTGTCAAATCAGAGACTGCAGTATTCTCTCCGGGGTTTTTATGGTAGTGCATATTTACCGTGATAAATGGATCCTCCGGCAACAGAACACCCCAACCTTCAGGGTAGGTAAAGGGTCCACGTCCCGGTACACCAACTCCCATATGACTCGATACAATGTGATGCACCCAAGGCCCCCCAGGGTCAAGCTCTGCCATGGAAATCCATTTAGGATTTTCATGAGCACCCTCGGGTACCGGCATCTGGATAGTGGGTTGCCAGTCCATCACTTCATCTGGAACATAAACGTCCTCTTCGAACTGAACAACAAGATCTGGATCACCTATCCACCAGCCTGAATCGGGAAGAGTGGTGCCTGCTCCATTAGCAACGGTGGCGGCATTATTTGCGGCATCGGACGGGTTACCCTCAAGAGCGCCTCCATCAACCCAAGCTATAAGTAAATCCTTTTCTTTTTTATCGATGTATCTTTCGCCTTTGAATTCGCCGCGGTGCCTTTCGTGAGCACCCCAGGGTGGCATATAGTTGGTGATNAGCGCGTTTTTTATGAGGGGCGCCCATATTTTTGCTTGCTCGTAGTCATCCAAAGCCATAGGTGCAAAAATACCACCCACATCAGGGCCATTATCTTGATGGCAAGCGACACAATTTTTTTGGAATACTGGCAGAGCATCAGCGTAAAACGTCAAATCGTCCGCATTCGCGAGTGAGACAGCGCTGAAAGTCAATATTCCCACTAGCCTAATTGATAGTTTTGTGAAGGCCGTCATAATTATTCCTATTTTTGTGATTTTGTTTGAAGGAACTGTAATCCTAATTCACTGATTTGTCTACATATAAGGCGAGTATCNTGCCGTAAAGTCCTCCCCNATCNGGAAGGTCAGATANCAGACTGCTCGCCATAACTTTGGTCAACGGCTGCTTTTTTATTNTTAAGGCTCAATATCGTGACTTCGTGGACTTTTTCTAAGACCAAGGGTCTTGCATCGCGCTGAAAAATGCTTTGTGCCCATTGATGAGGCGGTCAGTTATTTGAGGATCGGGCTGGATATCCCACTGATTACGTTCGAAAGTTCCGCCCAAAAGGATTCCATCGCTGCGCGGGAACATATAAAGCCCTTCATTTCCTACAATAATGTATTGGACCTCTTCTTGGGGCAATAAAAAAGTAAGCTGACCTCTGATCGGAATTAAGTCCTNGTCCCCGAAAAGCTCGCGGGAACCAAGACCTGTGCAGTTGATTATTACTGGCTCCGCTAAACTCAGTATTTCGCTTAATCCATGAAAATTTCTCACNTTTATCTTGCCGCCCGCAATCTGNACATCNNTCATTAGTTTAGGCAAGTAGACTGCTGGTTCTACTAGCATTGTATCAAAGTGNGTAATGGTTCCCGCATTAAACGGATGTTCAGTTGGCTCAANNAGACGCTGCTGTGGGTACATGCTTGCGTANTTTGAATANAGACTGTTTGGGTTGGCNACNTCATTAGCAAGGTTGTAATTACTTATCCAGCGAACGCCGTATTCACTGCCAACTANATCCTGGTAGTAACGGTAAGCGTGACGCATGGCNCTTTCAAATTGCTGGAGNAATTTCGGCGTTGCAANCTGTTCNTCAAAAACNGACGTTGGTGACCANTGNCCTCCAGCGACATTTGACGTTGTATTNGGAGGTAAATCCTTTGCGTAAATNGTGACGTCCCATCCAGCAGTTTGCATTAGNCTTGCTGCNGACAAACCCGCTGCGCCGCAACCAAGAATTGCACAACGTTTAAAAGCAGTTTCATTTGCAAGCTCCATGGCAAGGTGAGATGTGCCCCAAGATAAGGTGATTCCGCCGCCGCCATGTCCGTAGTTATGGATTATTACCTTGTCGTTCATTCTCTCAGCGTTTACGACAAAACCTGACGAACGAAACGGTCGTAATCCAGCGATCGAGCGAATGATACGACTTCTTGACACCCTGACCCGCCTCAGTGGCATACCAGAGGGTGAATAGTTTCGGGTCGTTGGTAAATTAGTTGTGGTGCAACCATGTATTAAAGGTATAGTTGCGAGTGATTTTAAAGCTTGGCGCCTAGTCAGCATAAA
>PBUF01000150.1 GCA_002727775.1 Gammaproteobacteria bacterium | reverse complement strand
AGGAGGGCTATAGAGGTTAGACAAAGACTCTTTTAATTGCTCTAGGTCATAAGCTAGNTCGCCGAGNNCNTCGATGAAATCAAAAAAAGCAATGGCGATATTGAGACCGTCTTGACCGTAAGCGTCAACTCCGCCTAGTCGGACCCAAAACCCTTCTAAAACCTCTCTGAGTGAAAATTCATACTTGTATGTGTTTGCCCAGATATAGGCATCATGCAGGCGATTTAGTCGAAGATCGTGTCTCTTGTTAGCCCTGATATAGTCCCAGGGGTCTGATTGTTGTGCGACCATTTCAAGTTCCATNAAAGTCAGGCCTAACAAGGGGCTTCTCAGGANAATGAACCAGGCTAATCTTGAGTCTGTTGAAAAAAGTGTTTGGTAAAGGGCCAACAGATCCTTGGTGAGGGGTTCTTCTTCTAGCGAATAAATGTCGTTTGCTTGCCAACCTATATTGTGCGNATCAATAGCATCGATTAACGGTTTCAAGTGGCTCCTAGATCTGCACAATATACCTATAGAGTCCTCGGTANNTTTGAGATTNAAGAGGTACTTTACGATCGATGCTATTTCNTNNTCNANTNNTTCAAATTCATANCACTCTACCTTNGCTTTATCTGACTTGGGCAGAACAGGAGTTGAAGGGGTTTGTTTCGTTTCACCCAGAAGCTGATTCTCTTTGNTCGCCTTTTCANCAGAGAACAAACTATTTATCCAATCTACTAGTTTAGGATCGGATCGAAAGTTGGCTTTTAGCGACAGGTTGTCAACTGGTAGCTGGGCTAAACCATTTTCTTTGATTTCATTGAACACTCTGATGTCTGCATCTCTGAATGAATAAACTGATTGCATGGGGTCTCCCACAGCAAAAAATGAATGCCCATCTTTATGACTCCAGCTTTCGGTCAGCTGGTTGAAGAATTTCATTTGGCTTCTTGAGGTATCTTGAAACTCGTCGACCAGAATGTGTTGAATACGGTACCCNAGNGATAAAGCCAGCTCTGAAGGACTGTCCTCGTCGCCTAGACTTGATTGAGCTTGCATGGCAATGGCGGTGAAATCGATTTCTCTTTGCTCTTTGAAAACCGACTCCAGCTCTGTCGCGGCAACGGCGATACAGACACAGCAATCNGTAATGCTTCGAATATCGTTCAGTTCGATGTTTTCAGGAAGGTGTTGGATCGTTACAAAGTCGGCTAAGAGTTCTCGTTCACTGATTTCGTCAATCCAGGCTGAAAGTCGTGATTTGAGGTCTTTGTCAGAGAAAGCCACGTGCTCTTTTGCCGTCAAACGTTTTCTGAAGGAGCCAGCTTTTGTGATCAATGCGCGAGCAATTATGGGAATTGCCTGCGTTAAGGGTATTTCAGGCTCGACCATCCTAATNAAGGCTTCGTCAGCTTTCGTAANTTTTTGAGCCANATTNTCAATTGTGCGCTGGCAAATTAANTCGCCTAATANATTGAAGTGNCGAACCAGGTTTTCGGGTTCAAAGGATTCTNTGATGACTAGCTGAGTGATATCTAACCACTGGTCCCTCTTACTCAGCATATCAATAATCATTCTGTAGGCTCGCTCATAATCGTTTGAACAAAATTCGAGAAAACCCATTAGGGNGGATGAAACAGAGTCCTCTTCATATAATCGGTGCATCGTTCTTTCAGCGGCTAGTCGATACAGTACCCAAGGAGTTTGGCTAATCGAGTAACCGCGATAATTGTTTGCTCCAAAACTGTNGTTGCTTATTTCGTTCGCAAATGAATCGATTGTTTGTATTTTCAGGCGATTAGGATTTNGGAGTANCTCCCAGTTTCTAGTCTNATNGNTNTTTCGAGCTCGTCTTGTGGAGGCCCCNTCTGTNTTCAAAAGTTCTAATACCCGAGCCTTCATCTCGTTAGCGGCTTTTTTGGTAAATGTTATAGCTAGTATTTCTTCTGGAGCAGAAACATAGGAAAGAAGCTCTATATAGCGCATCGCAAGCAGCGTAGTTTTACCTGAACCAGCAGGTGCTTGCACTATGAATGATTTTTCAGGATCAAGTGCCGCAGATCGTTCTCTTTGGTCGGGAATGTCGAAACTGGCTGCCATTGGAACTATTGAATTCTGCAAAAGCCAGATAAATGGCAGTTTAAGCAGTACCCTTGAGTNGGNGAAATGTTNGCTNTGCCTTCTACAAAATCGNNAGCGGTTTGTTNAAGCTGAATTGACCATTTTTCTAGNTCNTTGTCGAAGGTAATACCAGNAACGGATTTAAACTTNGCGTCNANGTTGTCATTGGTTGAAAANCCAGAGAGTTTTGGCTTTTCTTCATCAAGTTGAGCAAAAAAAGTGCCTTTGAGTCCTGAGATTGCAAGTGCATAGGCAGCGAGTTGAGGGTCTCTTAAATTATCTGATCTGGCCTGCGAGAGGTTAACTTTGCCCGTTTTATAGTCGATTAAAATAAGGTCTTCTCCCACCTTATCAATTCTGTCAGCTCGTAGAGAAAACTCGATTCCAGCGAGTTCGAGTCGAAAAGGTTTTTCCAAGCTAATCACATGAAAAGGTTGTCTGCTTACTTCGAAAGCAATCCATGTTTTTATCAAGTTTGAAATTCTCTGAATCTCGCTGTCTTTGTACAGATTGGGGGACTTTTTAAAGTATCTTTCCACCATTAGTTTTGTTGTTGCTTCAGTCTCTTCGTTCGAGACAGATTCCATGGCTTGTTTCGAATGGCGTTTCGCAAAAAGCCTGGCAAGCGCTTCATGCACAACGACCCCCTTTTCTAAGGGGCCAGGGAGGTCACTGGGCGTCTCCGAAGCCTCTAAACCTAGTCTATTAATAGCAAAACTTTTAAAGCCGCAATTGATTTGATCTTTCAACATGCGTACGCCCCCTCTAATGGAGGTTCCCGTATACCTGCTCCCTCTCTCATCGAGAGTGGAAATCAAATCTATTCTTTGGGATTTAAAGTCAGGGTTTAGATTAGTGAGGTTCAGTTCTATTGGGGTTTCCGGAGCTTCCAGAATCAGTGGACTGGGTGTTATTTCTGCATCGCCTTTTCGACATGAATAGCTGAAAACGAGGTTTGATGATTGTTGATGCCAGCTCTTTAAGAGACTTTTGGCAAAACCTAATTCTTCCTGCTGAGTTGCCTGAGGCATTTTATACTTCGATTTAGTGCTCTGAGGTAAAAACACATTTGCACTACACCGTGATGGAAAATTTTCTGAATCCATCTCGCAAATCCATAGATGAGAGAAGTGCAAACCCAGAGATTCGATCAGCCCCAAAACTTGGATGTCTTGCGCTTTCCTTTCCGGCGCATGTGTGATCGTGTTGAGATAAGAGTCGATTAGCTCAAGGGCCTCGTCTAGAGTTAGTGGCTCGTTAGTTCCTAAGCTTTTTAGGAAAAGGAGCTCCTGTTTAATGGCCTGATAGGCCTGGTAACCAAAGGTTTGAATGCTGTCGACAACCGGCCAGCCTATATCGTTTAAGTGAGTTAGCAGATCTTCGACCCAGGTTTTTAGTAATTTGGGTTGTGTGTTGAGCTGAGCGTTTTNATTGAGGTTTGGTNATTNGTTGCCACTAAGACGTTTTGNNTCATGAGCTGGATTGTTGTTATTTTTCGAAACCGACATTGTTNTGCCNAATCTTTCAGCGATGTAATTGGAGTCAAAGAAACTAGAGGTGGCTAGGTTTTCGTATTCGTATGGTTTGAGATCCCGATAATAAGAGCGAAGATAAGTTAGCGCATGCNTCCAGAGAGGGTGNTTGTTTAACGGTTGTCCGGAAGAAATGTTAAATTGTTCGGTATGGCTTCCCTGAAAAGAGTTNAGGGNCACAGCAATTTGNCTAGACACTTGGNTGTAATGTGTTGATAGATTGGGAACAACGATGCCTATAGTCGAATCCGGNTTGGTTCTTTTTACCTCAGTTGCCCATTTAACAGCACCCGCTAATTCTTGGTTTAGGTTGTCGCATCGAAGTAGGGATTTTTTCGGCGGTTCGCGTTTTGTCTCATTATTNACCTTGGATGCTTGCGGAAGCTCCTTAATTAAGTTGTCGGAATTAACAAGAACGATTGAGGACTTGGTTGAACAATTCTCAAGATATCGTTTTTCCGAAGGGGTTAAGTGTTCAAACTGATACAGTAAGAGTTGAGTCGTGTCGAGTTCGTTATGCGTGAGGTAAGTCGCCAGTTGGCTCTCGAGGATTTGCTCGGTTCCGTTGCTAGCTGACAGGGCTTCATACCAACTCATCAGAGTACCGCATCTATAAGAAATTTCTCTATATTGCTCTAAGTCGACTTCATATCTGCGAATGAGATGTATCGCCTCTATCGCTTGATTTATCAATGAACGCTGACTCTCTGGAATGATGGAGTAAAGCTGAGTGAATAACGCCCGGTTATCAACCACACTTAAATTCTGATTTTCGTCGTCATGGCCGTAGAAAAAAATGGATCGAAGATGATTATTTAAACTTCTTACGACGGGGCTGGTCCAGGCTGTTAAGCCTTTTCCAATCTGGTATTGGTCGTAGCTGTTTCTGAATTCCTTGGCTAGCCTGTCATTGGGGGTCAGCACGATATGATCTTCACAAAGATCGACTAATTGATCGTTGATGGGGACTAGTAGGTTCATCACGAAAATATTGTATCCCAAGATAAAACATCCGTGTTTAAGTCTTCATGGGATATACTCGCTATTGGAAATCTAAACCATTGGAGTGGGTGCTTGAGTACGGTTAGTTACGTGAGCTTAGGGTGTCCGAAGGCTTTGGTTGATTCAGAGCACATAGTCACCGCGCTTGCCGACGAAAACTTTGAAGTCGTGGGAGAAAATAGTGACGCTGGTGTCGTCGTTGTAAATACCTGTGGATTCATTAATCAAGCCAAAGCGGAAAGCTATGCGGCCATCGAAGCCGCTATGGAAAATGAGCAGCAGGTTGTTGTAACTGGTTGCTTGGGGGTCGAGAAAGAAGAGCTATTGCGCCGTTACCCCGGCCTTAAATTTGTGTCAGGCCCAGGCGATACTGTTCAGGTTGTAAAGGCAGTAAAAAGTCTGAATGGTGAGTCTGTAGACAGGTTATATGATCCTGCTTTGGTTGGGCGCGATTCGGGCAATAGAGTGTTGTTAACGCCTGAGCACTATGCCTATTTGAAAATTGCTGAGGGCTGCAATCATAAGTGTACCTTTTGCATCATACCAACAATGAGAGGGCCTCTTACTTCGAAAACGCTAGGTGAGCTTGTAGAGGAAGCTCAAGCACTAGTCGAAAATGGAGTAAAAGAATTGCTGTTGATTGCTCAAGATCTTAGCGCCTATGGATTAGATCGACAGTACGGGGCCAAGAGAGGGTCAGAGTCGTCTTACAGGGAAGATATTTTTACCTTGTGCAACGAACTGGCTGGCATTGCCCCTTGGTTGAGGCTCCACTATGTCTATCCTTATCCCCATGTTGATAAGTTGGTTGAGATGATGGCTGAAGGGCGGATATTGCCTTATTTGGATATGCCTCTTCAGCACGCATCCCCTCCGATTCTCAAGGCTATGAAGCGTCCTGCATCAAGCGAGAAAACGCTAGAAAGAATACAAAGTTGGCGTTCAAAGATCCCGGATTTGTCAATTCGATCAAATTTCATAGTGGGCTTTCCAGGAGAAACCGAGCAGGATTTGGATTTGCTTCTGAAATTTCTGGATGAAGCAAAGTTAGATAGGGTTGGTTGCTTCACCTACAGCGAGGTAGAAGGCGCCAGAGCCAACAAGCTATCCGGCGCTCTTTCAGAACGTGAAAAACTTGACCGTCAAGATATTGTTTACGAGCACCAAGCGACGATTAGTNANAAAAGATTAGCCCGGCATATTGGGAATACCTTNGAAGTTATTATTGACGGAGAAATTGATNATCAGGTNNTCGGCAGAACGATATTTGATGCGCCAGACATTGATGGTCGAGTTTTNATAGAGGGAGCCCAGAATGTNAAACCGGGGGACNTNATTTCCGTAGAAATTAAGAGCTGCGATGACCATGATTTAAATGGTGANTATTTAGGCCACCGGATAGGCCTTCGTTAGTTATCTCGCCGGTATTCATTTTTGTTACGGTAACAGAGTTTGCGAGTTATAATTGTAGTTAGAAATTAGGTGGTGGATGTTATGTGGTATTTNCTCGAAGACTTTTTCGACCAGGGAATTATTATCCAGGGGTTTTTGGCTCTTGGGTGGCTTTGTATGATTGTCATGGTATGTAGCATTGTCGCGGGTTTCTTCTGATAACGACTGATTGAAATGGCGTAACTTGCCAGACTTATTGGAGGTCACGTTGGATTTGAACGAGCTAGAGAGCTGGCTTGACGAGTTAAAAACTAGACATAATGATTTGGATGTTGTTGTCCAGCACTTGATAGATACACATCATCATGACTCAATGAGAATACAACGGTTAAAAAAACAAAAACTTCAGCTCAAAGAGCAAATCGTTAAGCTGGAAAGCCGGTTGATTCCTGATCTGGATGCTTAATTGGAGAACCTAAATCTTCTAACTGTCGCAGTATCTTCGAGCGCTTTGTTCGATCTGACTGAATCCGACTCGATTTATCAAAACGAAGGCCTTGAGGCTTATCGTCGCTATCAGATCCAGCATGAGGAACAAGTGCTAGAGCCAGGTGAAGGNTTNCTTNTAGTTAAAAAGCTCTTGTCGCTTAACGATCAGCTTGGAGACTCTCCTGTTGAGGTGATTCTACTGTCACGCAACTCCGCGGATACTGGTTTGCGGGTATTTAACTCGATTGAAGCGCATAAGCTAAATATAACGAGAGCAGCATTTTGCAGCGGCGATTCCCCTTATAAGTACATACGAGCTTTTGGCAGTGATTTGTTTCTGTCCACTAATGCTGAGGATGTGCGACAGGCNTTGGANCAGCAGGTCGCTGCGGCAACGCTTATNGGTTCGACTGTTGCTGGAAACCGAAGGCGTTTTTCAAATCAGCTGAAAATAGCGTTCGACGGTGATTCTGTNCTGTTTTCTGACGAAGCAGAACGAGTTTTTCAGGAGAGTGGGCTAGATGCTTTTAGTCGTTCTGAAGCTTCCTCTGCTGAAGAACCATTGGAAGGCGGTCCATTTAAGAACTTTTTGTTTGCGCTACATAAATTGCAACNGCAGTTTTCCAATGATGACTTGCCGATAAGGACTGCACTGGTTACTTCACGAGGGGCGCCAGCACATGAGCGAGTGATCAAGACTTTAAGGCATTGGGACATTAGANTAGATGAATCTCTGTTTTTGGGTGGTAGAGACAAAGGGGAATTTTTAAAGAGCTTCGAAGCNGATATTTTCTTTGATGATCAAGCCGTTCATTGTGAGAACGCTAGTTCACATGTCGCCTCGGGCCATGTACCCAGTGGTGTGGCAAACGAATAACTATGTTATACTCTNTGAGAATATTAAGCATTTTGATTATTCGTTTTTGTTATGAANCTGCAACAACTGAGGTACGTCTGGGAAGTAACCCGGCATAATCTTAACGTCTCTGACACGGCTCAGAGTTTATATACTTCTCAACCTGGCATCAGCAAGCAAATTCGCCTTCTTGAAGACGAGCTAAAGCTCGAGATTTTTGCGAGAAGCGGAAAACATTTGACTCATGTNACGCCGGCTGGTGAAGAAATTGTCAGAATGGCTGGAGAAATTGTTAGGCAGACTGATTCGATTAAGCAATTGGCGCAAGAATATTCATCCCAGAAAGAAGGGCGTTTGTCGATAGCAACGACGAACACTCANGCGAAATATGCGTTACCCCAGGTAGTAAAAGANTTCAGAGAGATGTACCCGGATGTGACTTTGCANATGCAGCAAGGNTCTCCNGAACAGATNGCNTCCCTTGCTGCNTCCGGTGACGTGGATTNCGCTATAACNACTGAAGGGTTGGAGTTATTCAATGATCTAATCATGATGCCTTGTTATAAATGGAATCGTTCAGTGGTTGTGCCAGAAGGGCACCCCTTAACAAAGCAAAAGGAGATCACGCTCGAAAGTTTAGGGAACTATCCGTTGGTGACTTATGTTTTTTGGGCTACTGGAAGATCAAAGCTGGATGAAGCCTTCAAGAATATCGATGTGACTCCTAATGTCGTATTTACTGCTACGGATGCAGACGTAATCAAAAGCTACGTGAAACTGGGTATAGGCGTTGGCATAGTCGCGGGTATGGCATTTGATGCTGTTGCAGACGAAGGTCTTGTCAGCATGGATGCGAGCCACTTATTCGATTCAAGCGTGACTCATATAGGTTTTAGGCGGGGAACTTTTTTGCGACGATACATGCTTGATTTCATCGAAAAATTCGCTCCTCATCTCGATCACTGGAAAGTCAAAGATGCCGTTGCTTTGGCCACTGGAAAGGAACGAGTCGAATTTTTTGATAGCTTGGATTTACCTACAAGATAAGACAAACCCTGGTCTTTTACCTTGGGGTCTTCTTCTTTGGTTTGAATACAAGGACGATCCTTCTTTCATCTTAACGTCGTTCGATCATCGACAAATTCCAAACTAATAATGAAATGCTATATGCTTAGAGATTAGTTTGTTTTTGGTTGAATTGTGGACATTCTTTGCTTGGATTTAGAAGGCGTTTTGGTTCCAGAAATATGGCAAGCAGTGGCTAAAAGCACAGGAATCGAGGAGCTACGCAAGACGACTCGAGACATTCCCGATTATGATGAGCTGATGACTTATCGGCTGCGGATTGTAGATCAGCATGGTATTAAATTAAGCCAGATCCAGAGGGATATTCGCTCTTTGAGGCCCTTAGAGGGAGCCTTGGAATTTCTAAACTGGGCAAGGTCTGAATATCAAGTGTTTGTTGTTTCAGACACTTTCTACGAATTTGCAAGGCCTCTAATGGAGCAATTACAGAACCCATCTTTGTTTTGTCATCGACTAATCATCAATGAAGATAGAATTGAGGGTTATCAACTTCGCCAAGAAGACCCCAAGAAGAAGACTGTTGAAGCTCTAAAGTCACTCAACTATCGTGTCATCGCATCAGGCGATTCGTTCAATGATTTGTCCATGTTGATGGCAGCGGATGTTGGCTATTTTTACCGACCTCCAGCGAATATCGTAAAGCTTCATCCGAACTTTCCTGTTGCCGAGAATTATTCAGAGCTCAAAAAGCTCATACTCGATTCGTTNAAATNAATCNTAACTCACAATGGTTTTATCAATAACTGATGATCCCGTGTATAATGCGATCCGCACGGAAACTTCTTAGTTTTGGGAAAGAGTGAGAAATGAGCGCAGGTANAAGATTTAAGAAAGCGTTGTCAGAAGAAAGCCCACTACAAATACCGGGAACGATTAATGCCTATTCTGCGTTATTAGCAGAGAGGTCTGGTTATCGCTCGATNTATTTGTCGGGGGGTGGGGTAGCCAATGCATCATATGGGCTCCCGGACTTAGGAATGACCTCCCTCAATGACGTATTGTCCGATGTACATCGGATAACTGGCGCTTGCGAACTCCCACTTTTGGTTGACATAGATACCGGTTGGGGTGGGGCATTCAATATCGCGCGAACTATCAGAGAAATGACAAAGGCCGGTGCGGCAGCGGTTCACATTGAAGATCAGGTAGCTGAAAAACGTTGTGGTCATCGGCCGAATAAAGCGATTGTGTCTGTTAGCGAGATGTGTGATCGGATTAAGGCCGCGGTGGATGCAAAAACAGATGATCACTTTGTAGTGATGGCGCGTACGGATGCGCTCGCGGTNGATGGGTTTGAAGCGGTGCTCGATCGGGTTAACGCCTTTGTAGAGGCCGGTGCGGATGCTATTTTCGCTGAAGCGATGACGGAGCTGTCTTTGTATGAAAGGATAGTCAGTCAGTGTCCTGNGCCTGTTTTGGCGAACATCACNGAATTTGGACAGACTCCTTTATATTCGCTCGAGGAGCTAAGAAGCGTTGGAATTTCGATGGCTTTATATCCTTTATCCGCGTTCAGAGCGATGAGCCTGGCAGCTTTGGATGTATACGAAACCCTTCGTAAAGAGGGAACTCAAAAGAGTGTACAGGATAAGATGCAAACAAGAGATGAGCTCTATGAGGTACTAGATTACCACAGTTACGAGACAAAGTTGGATGAATTGTTCGAAAGTAAATCTTAATAAATACAAAAATATCAATTAGTTAATACGGATTTGTCATTAAAGACTTGAGGGGGACACATGGTAGACAAGCAGTTGGGCGGAGCAGGCCTAAGAGGCCAGAGTGCGGGAGACACGGCTCTCTGTACAGTAGGTAAATCTGGGACGGGTTTAACTTATAGAGGATACGACATTACTGATCTGGCGGAAAATGCCACATTCGAAGAAGTAGCTTACTTGATCTATTTTGGTGAATTGCCAAATCAACAACAGTTGGACGAATACAAGACAACATTAAGAGGTTATCGAAAGCTTCCCGAAGAGCTAATAGGTGTCCTGGAGGCTATTCCTGCTTCCGCACACCCCATGGACGTGATGAGAACTGGTTGCTCAATGCTTGGTAACTTGGAGCCGGAAGGAGATTTTGAAAACCAGCAGAGAGCTGCTGATCGATTGCTAGGGGCGCTTCCATCGATCATTAATTATTGGTACCAATACAGCCACCACGNTAACCGTATTGATACTGATAGCGACGAGGACTCCTTGGCAGGNCATTTTCTTAAAACGCTNTCTGGCAACTCTCCGTCAGAGCTTCACCAGCGAGTAATGGACGTTTCNCTGATTTTGTACGCGGAGCACGAGTTCAATGCNTCTACCTTTACCGCGCGAGTGTGCGCCTCCACCTTGTCAGATATGCATAGCTGCGTAACTGGCGCTATCGGGTCANTGCGAGGCCCTTTACACGGTGGTGCTAATGAGGCAGCGATGGAGATGATTGAGAAATTCTCTTCGGTCGAGGATGCAACTCAAGGCGTGCACGGCATGCTCGAAAGAAAAGATAAGATAATGGGGTTTGGTCATGCGATATACCGAACTTCTGACCCTCGGAACGTGATAATCAAACAGTGGGCGGAGAAATTGGCCGATGAAGTAGGTGATGAGTCTCTGTATCCCATCTCGTGTGCGGTTGAAAAGGTGATGTGGGACGAGAAAGAGCTTTTTGCCAATGCTGACTTTTTTCACGCGTCGGCCTACCATTTCATGGGTATACCCACGAAATTGTTTACCCCAATTTTCGTTTGCTCNCGAGTGTCTGGCTGGACGGCGCACGTCATGGAACAGCGAGTAAATAACCGAATTATTCGACCCAGTGCGGACTATGTTGGTCCGGAGCCAAGAGTGTTAGCACCGATTGGAGAGCGCTAAAACTCAGGCTTATTGGGGTTTTTGATTTTAAGAAGTAGTGAATGGAAAAAATATGAGTTCAAACGTAGATGTAAATGTTAGGCCTGATCCTGATAGTGAACTGGTTAAGATAGCGGATTACGTGGTCGGTCATGAGATCTCTAGCAAAGAGGCTATGGAGACCGCCAAAAACTGTCTGATGGACACCCTCGGTTGTGGATTTCTAGCCCAAAAATTTCCGGAATGCGCAAAGCACTTGGGTCCTCTGGTTCCCGGTACCGTTGTACCTTTNGGGGCGAGAGTNCCTGGNACCCAGTTTGAATTAGATCCTGTCAANGCTGCCTGGGATATAGGCTGTATGATTCGTTGGTTGGACTTTAATGACACATGGTTGGCAGCTGAATGGGGTCATCCATCGGATAATTTGGGTTCTATCCTTGCTGTTGCTGACTACCTCAGTAGAAACAATGTCGCACNGGGTAAANCCCCTTTGACCATGAAAGATGTCTTGGTGGGCATGATAAAGGCTCACGAAATTCAAGGCTGCTTGGCATTAGAGAATAGTTTTAACCGGGTTGGCCTGGATCACGTGTTGCTAGTGCGAGTTGCCTCCACCGCGGTCGTCACGCAGATGTTAGGAGGTAGTCACGANCAAGTTATTGATGCTTTGTCTCATGCTTGGCTTGATGGTTCTAGTCTGAGGACTTATAGGCACGCGCCAAACGCGGGGCCTNGGAAATCTTGGGCTGCTGGTGATGCAACTTCCAGAGCTGTTCGACTTGCAATGTTGGTGTTAAAGGGAGAAATAGGTTATCCCAGTGCATTGTCTGCGCCCACCTGGGGNTTTTATGATGTTTCTTTTAANGGNGANGCGTTTAAGTTTCAGCGTGATTATGGATCTTACGTAATGGAGAACGTTCTATTTAAGATTTCCTTTCCTGCNGAGTTCCACGCTCAAACCGCGGTCGAAGCNGCTGTTTCTTTGCACCAAGAAGCGATGTCTAGATTNGACGACATCGANAAAATTGTCATNACAACCCATGAGTCTGCAATTCGAATAATTAGTAAGACTGGCCANCTNAATAACCCTGCCGATCGTGATCACTGCCTGCAGTANATGACCGCGATTGGCCTTTTAAAGGGCAATTTAGTCGCAGAAGATTACGAAGATGATGTNGCAGCTGATCCGAGAGTCGACCAGTTACGCGAGATGATGGAGATTGAAGAGAATCAGCGCTTTAGNCAGGAATATCACGAACCTGATAAACGATCTATTGCTAACGCGATTCAGATTTTTTACAAAGACGGTACAACTAGNGATCAGATAACGGTTGAGTACCCAATAGGGCACCGTAGAAGACGCGAAGAAGGTATACCAATATTAGAGGATAAATTCGCCCGAAACTTGGCCGTGCGATTTCCTCAAGGAAGGGTGAATGAGATTTTCGAGATGTGTGTTGACTTAGATCGCTTAATCGAAACCCCTGTTAATGAGTTTATGGATAAGCTAGTGATCTGAGTACAAGGTCATGGCGTAGTGGGGTATGTTTGCATCCATAAACTCGCTACCGTGGGCTATGAAACCAGCTTTCTCGTAAAATTCGATCGCGTATGTTTGTGCGTGCAAAAAAATAGGGTCCATTTTTAGGTGTTTAGCGTGTTCAACTACAAAGTTCAATAATAAGGCCCCGACTCCTAGCCCTGGGTTTTCTTTCAAAACAGCCATTCGCCCAATTTGACCGCTTTGCATTAATCTAGCGCAGCCGATTGGCCTGTTAGCGCCTGCT
>PBUF01000149.1 GCA_002727775.1 Gammaproteobacteria bacterium | reverse complement strand
GCCACTCACGAGTGGAGTCCAAATCCGGCCTTTGAAAAATACCCGAAAAAATATTCAACGCCTTCTCATCGTTAATTCCAAGGCTAAAAAAATTAATTAAAGTATCACCGCGACTCTGCATCATCTGCGCGGTTGCCACTTTGTTTTGTTGTTGAATAGCGTTTGAATTTTGACGCACTTGAATCGTCAAATAGATAAGCGTGAAAAAAACGGCCACAGCACCGCATAATTCTGCGATAGCACTTAAAGCATCCCAATTCATTCTGCCTCCTTACTAGGTGCCAAAGATGTACGACAGTAACCTTATTCCTACTACAAGAGAATCCACCATTATCAGATTTACCATGCAACTAATTTCGCTAGATTCACTCGACCCCTAAATGTATGTCGAAAAAACTCCGACTTACACACAAAGGGTCTAGTTTGTTAATTTGTTAGTAATATTATGGATTAGCCGTGAGAACAAAATTAGCTCTGTTTTGCTTCTGAGACTGCTTATAACNTTANGCTCGTACAGCCNGTGTCACNATGGGTATATTCGCATTGAAGACCATACCTTGCTGGTGCGTTACAACACAAAACACATCTCAATTTTGTANTTATCGGAGCGCTAATTTAAATANAGACTTTGAGTTTCTCTTTACACTATTTCCAGTCCCATCTAAAAAAGATAAACACACCCGTGAGAGAACTGATCAAAGCCAACACAGAAAAAAGCTTCAACAGCCAATTATTGATTTCATCGCGCGTCTCCCAGTCCATGATATGCAGACCCCACATCAGATCCCAAAGTCGCCACTGCTCGCTTCGAATTGCAACCACCTGACCAGAAATCGCATCGACGTATACGTTAATCTCGTCATTTTCCTGATCCTGAGTAATTACCTTGAATAATGGAAGATTTCTTCCTCGATACTCAGAACCAGGTTCGGGATCGATGATCTCTTCCACTGCCAACGGCGTTAGTGAAGTGGCGGCGGACACGATACTCGTTGCTTGCGTTTTCGAAAGCTTTTCAAGAGCGACCCCTTCAAGATTAAGATACTCTATACCTGCTTCCTTACGGACTATCAATATCTCTTCACCGAATCTTCGAGCCACCTGGATACTCTTAACAGAATCTAAAACAAGGTTGACTTTACTGAGATCAACAGAGAAGACCTGAGGCAGCCGGTACTGTTCTCCCCTGACTAACTCGATCTGATTAAACGCAAAATAGATTCCCGAAATAGTCCACAGGAGCAGCTGAATGGATATCAGGATGCTCAGATACTTGTGAGTNTTTCTAACTAGAAACTTCAATCCATATTNCCTTGGANTATNAATCTACNTTATAACTTATCAGCTGGAAAAAACGTCGCGCGCAAGCGCAGTATCTGCATATTCAGTAACATGCTCGATCAAACCGTCACGAATACGATAAACATGACAATACGTATTGTTATAAGCCTTNCCGGCCTTTGTTATTCGATTTTCAGCATAGGATTCAGCCACAACATAATCACCTTGAGCAACGATGTTAGTAACAACTGAGNTCCCCATGCTNTCCATCANNTCATGCATCGGGCCTAAAAGCTTAGCNAAGATCTCTCTCTTGCCTTCATAGGAACCAAATCCAGGAATCGTCCAAACGGCATCGTCTGTCAAATACTTCTCGACATCTAGCCCACTTGCGAGGACCTCTTTTATAAATTCAATATTATCCAAAGTTACGTCATTCTCTCTCTGGTCCGTGCTTTACTCATACAGTTGTCTTACGATTCTACTAGGTAACGCNTAGGAGCCGACGGGGTCTCTGCCAGACTCATGCGCACCCTGTTGTTGGTAGCCCGCAAGCTTATCAACAGTCTCCAGCCTTTTTTCATCAAATCCTGCTTCAACCATATCGGCCCTTAATATTGCGAATTCACCGCCATGAATCTTTGATGTTTGTCGAAAATAAACAAAAACACCCCAAAGATTTAGCACGACACATAAAGCAATTATTTCCGGACGAATCAGATGCACGCAAAAAACGTACATTACGATCTGCAAAATAATTTCAGGTTTTGTAACTATAGTCACCAGACCAAACCGTCCAGGCGGTAATAATCCAAAAACCATCCCGCTAATNAGTGCGAAACTGACAAAAATAATCTCGATCTCAAACCGNGTCACCATGCCCTCAAGNGCNCCATTCAAGGCCACAAANCCCANCATAAAGCANATCGCNGCGTGCATTTTGTGCCCGATTTTATCCTGAAACCATATCCAAGAATTCAATCGATCATTGATATAAGCCCATTTCGGGGTTTTGTGAATAAAATCGTCAAACGTTTGGTATAGGCCTATTCCGAGGTAGACAANCGTCTCGATCCAAAGCACCACCAAGAGTGGTGTCGAAACCTCATAAAACTCCGTCGCTGACAGCATGACCTCTCCCGTTAAAATCCGTAATCAACTGTATATCGGCATTCCTAATCCAAGTAAACCAATTCTAAAACTTGTTAAAGAATCCAGCTTTCTAAGTACTGGGGTTTTTCTCTAATAAATGGTGAGAGACAAAATACTCATCGCCATCATTCAACGCAAAAAAGACTTCACAGGTGAGAAAAAAGATGCGCCACCGATTAAACCAGCGGCGAGGGTCATCATAATGCTGACTCAACACATGCATGATTTGCGCCCTATTTTGATACATCTTCTTGAGCCACAGCTTTGATGTTTTAGAATAGTTCCTCCCATTCACCGACCATCGGTCGGCCAAACGAAAGGACTCGTCAAAATGCTCGAAGATATCCAGACTCGGCATGATGCCACCCTGGAAAAAATATTTGGTCATCCAGTCAGAATCACTCTNTATCTCGTAAAGGTAGAGCAAAGATTTATGACAAAAAATATGGATAAACAATTTTCCACTGTCTTTGAGCAGNAAATTCAAAGTTNAAAGGATAGATTGATAATTGCGNAAGTGCTCGAACATCTCGATGGAAATGATTCGGTCAAAACGATCTTCAACCGATAATTCATTAACATCGGATCTGATTGGCATCAGATTAGNTATTCCCTCTTCTTCTGCTTGATTCTTGATGTAGTCGATTTGAGTCTGCGAATTGCTAACGCAGGTAAAGCGAGAGGAAGGAAACCGCTTCGCCGCATAGAGCGAAAATGAGCCCCAACCGCAACCCAGATCAAGCACATCCTGGTTATTGGCAATTCCCGCGCGCTCAATATAGAGATCGAGCATGGCCTCTTCGGCCTGATCCTGAAAATCGACCTTTTCAAATAAATTACAAGAGTATTTTAAGTGTTTACCCAGCACCAGCTGGAAGAATTCTGTGGGCACCTCGTAATGTTGTTCGTTCGCATCGTCTGTCTTCTCGGCGATACCCCCTTTAGACAGCTGTTCGATTAGTTCGAGCTTCTCTGCAGCATTTTGCGAATCCGCCAATCTCTGCCTTGTTAAAAAACGGGCAGCAACTCGAATCATCCAATCCGGTATAACTCCGATTTCTGCTAAGTAGATTCCAAATTTAATCATTTAACTGAAAAGTGTATTGATTAACGAGCAGACGGCCATTTGCAAAACCTCCTCGACAATATGCCAGGTACATATCCCAAGTTCGCTTAAATTCCTGATCAAAACCCTTACTCATGATTTCTGGCCAAGCTGTCTGAAAACGCCCATGCCATTCTTCTAACGTTTTCGAGTAGGAAAGTGGAAAGCTTACATTATTTACAATTTCAAGGTCATTAGCGCTGGCTAACTCCGAAATAACCCGCGGACATGCTAACTCCCCGCCAGGAAAAATGTAGGTTTGTATAAAATCTGGCGATTTTCTGTAGTCATCAAAAAACNGATCCTGGATCATGATCGTTTGAATCATGACCTTTCCTTTGGACACAAGTAACTCTTTNATCCGAGNAAAGAAAGTGTGCCAGTAATCAGAACCCACCGCTTCAAACATTTCTATCGAAACGATAGCATCAAACGGCCCTTCGACCTTTCTGTAGTCTATCAACTCTAATTCGTGCCTATGATCGAAACGGGCTAATCGCTGCTTGGCATAGTCAAGTTGATTTGGAGAGATAGTGATGCCTTTGATTTTGAATTCACGTTGGGTCGCGAACTCCATAAAGCCGCCCCAACCACAACCAATCTCTAATATCGATGCATCGTCCTTCAAATTAAGCGAGCGAAGAGCCTGAGCATACTTATTCTGCTGGGCAGATTCTAAATCCTCGTGTACTTCATCGTACAAGGCAGACGAATAAGTCATGCTCGAATCAAGCCATAGTTCGTAAAAAGAATTACCAAGATCATAGTGAGCTTCAATGTTTTTCTGGCTTCCTTTTTCCGTATTTTTTCGCCGTCTGTGTTTGAGCTTTGTCATTAGCTTGAGAGGCGACTTACCCTCTATTAACTCCTGAAAAGCTTCGTAGTTCTTGGCTAAGAAGTTCATCAAATCCATCAAGTCTTCAGTGTGCCAATAATCTTTGATGTAACCCTCCGTAAATCCCAAGGAGCCTCTAAAAGCAATCAGCCACAAACCCCGCCATGAAGTAAAAACGACTCGACGTTCTTCAAGTGATATTCCTAAACGAACTTTACTGCCATTAGGAAAAACGAAGATGAGACAGCCTCCGTGCAGCTCAGCAACCTTTTTATTGAGGTAATTTTCTAGCGCTTTAATCAGCATATCCGCTGTCACCATGTGGAAATACGCGAAAGCGCTTTATCCAAAGCACTAGCGCCTGTGAGTGGATTCTTAAAAGCACCGCCAACGAGTTAAACAGGAGTTTGATCAATCGAGCTGCGTTTGGACCTTCTTTCATTATCTCAAGAGGCCCTCGGATGGTTGTTACAATTTCGGCCTCATGATTTGAACTGAACTGGCTAATGCGAATATTGAACGGGATTAGGCAAATCTTGAACTTATAGTAGCCTTTCTTTTCAGTAAAAGGAGAAACATACATCTTCTTCACAACTTCGTACCATTGTTTNGGAGAAAGCCCCAGCGGACCATTAGATATTTCATACCAATGCCTTTCATGAAAGGTATTAGTAACCTCAGCGATGAACAACATACATTTACCTTGATACATCAGCATCCAAAAGCAAACAGGGTTAAATGCTTGTCGAGATCCGATATCCGGAGTCTTAAATAAATCCAACCTCAATTTATTAGAATCTAGATTATTTTCCAGACAGAANTTATTNANAATTANAGCTATTTTGTTTTTAACGCATGACTGCATAGATCGATAAGACCAAAGGGAACCGCTTGGTAATCTAATTTGCTGCTCTTCAAAGTCGTAAACATTTGTAAGGTATAGGCTCATGTATTTGTATACGAATTCATGGTGCTTTGTACCAGCACGTTTATGAGTTACCACACCATCAAAGAACTGAATTTCCTGATTAACCATTAATCCANTTTATCACTCTGAGGGCNGATTGAAGNCCATCCTCATGAAAACCAAACCCCAAGTGAGCGCCCGCATAATAAGTATTATCCGACCCCTGTAACGCGTGAAGCTCTGCCTGGCCCTCCAGGGTGGATTGAGTGAAAACCGGGTGTTCGTAGCCAATCACCTCCACCACTTTGTCCTGCTCAATATTAGGAAAATCGCCNATGCTGACAAAAACCTCGCGTTTAATATTCAAATCCTGCAGATTATTCATCCAGTAGGTCACATAATCGTAGCNGCCCTCCTTCACAGCATTCCAGGAAGCCCAATTCCGGGTATCTCCCGGCATCAATTCCTGATCAAAATGCATCACGGTGGGGTTAGAGGAATAACTAAATTTCGACAGAGCTTGTGACTCTGCATTAGAAGGATTTTGTAAGATTTCGAGCACTTCATTGGCATGGCAGGCAAATATTACAAGGTCATAATACCGGACTTCGTCTCGCTCAATGATAACTGCGCGCCCTTCCTCTCTCACTATTTTAACTTCTGCATTGAGGTGAAGATTATCAACCCCCAAATGCTCTACTACCTGCGAAACATAGGTCCTACTTCCCCCCTTCAAGGAAAACCATTGGGGCCGGTTAAATAAATCCAATAATCCATGATTGTTCAAAAACTGGGCCAAAGAGCGGACCGGAAAATCGTGGATGGTTTGTCCTCTAGAAGACCATATCGCGGAGCACATAGGAAAAAGATAAGCATCTCGAAACAGCTCACTGAAATAATTCTTATCTAACCATTCAACTGCTGACAGATTTTCTAACTCCAATTTAGCTAGACGATTAAAGCGAACAATCTCCTTAAGCAATTTAAATTTTTGGAGGCTTCCAAGAAAGCGGAACCTGTAAAAATCCTCAGAACACCAAGGAAAAGGCGATCCGGTCAAACTGAACGACATCTCGGTCGGATGTAATTCTATGTTTAAGTTGGCTAGCAACGAAGTCAGACCCGGATAGTTACGATCATTTAAAACAATAAACCCGGAATCTACAGGNGTGCCATCNTCAAGTTCAATGGTATTTGCGTGCCCTCCTGCTCGGTTATTCTTTTCAAACAAATCCACCTTGTGAACTTTGGACAAATGATAAGCCGCTGTAAGCCCTGAAATACCAGACCCAATAATTGCGATGTTCAGGGTGACACTCCATTACATCGGTGAATCACCGCGCTTTTTACACAGATTTTTCTCAACCTGAAATTTTCTTTAGCACCAGGCTGGNCCGGCAAATCCAAAAAAGCTTGATGNGACGGGTACCAAGCTGCAAGAATCTCGTCGATGTCCTGCTCGCCTACCGCTCGTCCCAAAGATGCACTTCGCCAAACAATCCGGCCTCCAACGCGAGGAAGAAGGTCCTCTAGGACATTAATGTAGTCTTTATAAGGTGATCCATTCGGAAAGCCAGCCTCGTCGTNATACTTGTTCAAATTCAGCATCANAACTGGACAATCATCTCCTGATTCAGCAATTTCTCTTATAATATAGAGTTCAGCTTCATTACCCTTGTTGACTGATATTTTCTTATCGTTGGTTTCCACTTTTTAAATCTTTGTAGGCGATCAGCTTTAAGCGTAAACCATTTAAGTGCGGTTTTGGACTAAACCCAGAGCATTTAAATATTTATGAAATACAACAATCTGCCTGTTAAATCCTGAAAGCGCGAACGTAACAAACAGACAATTTATTGCCTCCCCTGATCCTGAGACGGAAAGGAATTGCCCCTTCTAGCGGCATTTCAGGCCATTGCCTCCCAAAGTCCGTGCTCATTAGCTGGAGAAGCCAAAAACTATGCTGGCATAACAATTGCTTTGAACCAGAAGATAAATGAATTCGGAAGCACGCTAATTAGAAGATCGGACACAAACTGTTTAACTTTAGAAGGAAGTAAACCAGTTTAAGGCTCAATTGCCCTGCTCTGACTGTCATCGAACTAGTTAGTCAGTCTAGCAACAGCCAATTAAAGAGATCTTTTAGAAATTTTTGTCATGGCTCTTGTAATAAATACCAATGTATCGTCCCTCACTTCGCAGCGNGCACTCGCTGAGTCCAAGGGTGAACTCAATACGGCGATGGAGCGACTGTCGACGGGTCTGAAGATCAATGCAGCATCCGACGATGCTGCGGGTCTTGCGATGACTCAGCGAATGACCGCCCAGGTACGAGGTTTGTCCATGGCAGTGAAGAACGCCAACGACGGCATCGCCATGACCAAGTCGGTGGAAGGCGCCATCGGCGAAGTATCGGACATGCTGCAGCGTATGCGAGAGCTGGCAATCCAGGCTGCCAACGGAACAAACAGTTCTGCGGACAGAACCTTTTTGCAGAATGAGGTAAACCTGTTGATCCAGGAAATCACCCGGGTGTCGACAAATACTCGATACAACGGCGAACTTATCCTGGATGGAACATTTCTCAACAAACAGTTACAGGTGGGCATTGAAGAAGGTGAGGTCATCACCATGTCCGTCGAATCCATCGCCGCTGAAAATATCGGTGCGCATACACTAGCTGGAAACGGAGTTGGATCAAGACCCCCTCAGGTAGACCCACTCAGTAATCCGACTTCAACACAAGACGACATAGAAATTTTTGGGTTTTTGGGGACAAAAACGGTCGAAGCCTCAGTCGGTGATACCGCAAAAACAACAGCCACCAAAATCAACAATTTCACCGGATTAACGGGCGTCAAAGCCTATGCCAAGACCTACGCGGCTCTTTATTCGGCCAATGCCACGTTGCAAACCTACAGCGTAAAGATAAACGGATACTCAACCGGTAACTTCACGATTAGCAGTGGTGATGTTCAGGATGCCGTGGATGCCATCAACCAGATTTCTGGTTCGACCGGAGTTACGGCTCACTCAGAGAGCAACAAAGTTGTCCTATTCGACAGCGATGGNGACGACATTACANTNGAAAANGGNCAAACNCTTNCNGGNCACGACNAATTTGAGNGTNCAAAAAGTNGATGAGACNGGGGAAGTGGCNAANGTNGTNGGNAANCTNATTANCTCTNGCCNTATCNGGNGGNAATGANTCNACTNGTGTNNCNGGCACNNTCAAGNTGACATCNCCNAATGCATTTTCAATCGATGGAAAGAGCACNACGGGATATACCGGGACAACAGCNGGTTCTACCACGGCAACTCTAAAGAACCTTACTCAGGTGAACATTAGCACGATGCTTCAAGCNGGTGACTCGATTTCNATNATTGATGCGGCTTTGGACAAAGTCGCTCAAATGAGAGCCAATCTTGGTGCTATNGAAAATAGGCTCGACTATACGATTACNAACCTCATGAACATTGGAGAAAGGACCGCGGATTCGAGATCACGATTACAGGACGCTGATTATGCACTTGAGTCTTCCCGGTTGGCTAAGGCACAGGTCATTCAGCAGGCCGGCACTCAGATGCTGTCCCAGGCAAACCAGATGACCCAGTTGGTACTGGATCTTCTCCGATAAAAGCCTTGAAACGANCAACAGTTATTAACAAGAGATTTTAAGTGAAATTAGACGACATCATGTCAGTAGCCGGAGCGGCTCTNGAAGCAAATACAGTTCGAATGAACCTNGCGGTNTCGAACATTGCTAACGCAGAAGTTATGGCAGGAAATGAAGACGATGCNTATAAAGCCAAAAGGGCTGTATTCCGCACGATTCTCGAAGATGANGTGGACAAAAGACGAGGCGAAGTTTCAGGCGGCGTGAGAGTCCAGCAAGTAATCGAAGACACCACCTCCCACACNGTGTCATTTGACCCAAACCATCCNGATGCGAACGAGGAGGGATATGTCTATCTCTCTAACGTNAACGCAATGAATGAGTTGGTTGAGATGACAGCGGCAGCACGCTCCTTTGAGACGAATGTCGAAGCGCTCAANACGGCGAAGCAATTGATGNTGCGAACNGTNGAACTGCTTAAGAAATAAGGAATAGNAGATGAGCACATTGAATATTCCGGGAATTACCACGATGGCCGATCTTAAGGCGCAATCGCGCCAGCCTGCTCCTCAGGCAGATCTAGATCGGAATGCGTTTTTGCGACTNTTNACGACACAGCTGCAAAACCAGAATCCTTTGGACCCCATGAAGAATGAAGCTTTTGTTGCNCAGTTAGCNCAGTTTTCTTCTTTAGAGGCAACAACNCGAATGTCTGATTCTTTGGANCAGTTTGTTACGAGTCAGTCAACGGAAAGAGTCATGCGNGGCGCNTCNNTGATTGGGAAGCATGTTTTTGTTCCTGGGGCGACTGTNAATCAGAGCGGCGGTGATCCNATAGAAGGTATGTTGAAGCTTGAAGAAATGGCCGACTCGGTAACTCTCCAGGTNGTNGATCCANCNAATAATCANGTGATCAANTCGATGGAACTAGGTCCTCAGATGGCNGGTGAAGTCCCATTNACCTGGAATGGAGGGAATTTTNAGGGAGAAGCCGCTGCTGCAGGGGAATATATTTTTCTTGCTGAGATGAGGCGGGGAGAAACNGCCAGGCAGGTTCCAGTGCATTCCGAAGCCAGAGTAAGAGGCGTTTCCTGGAATGATGAAACCGGTCAAGTACTAATCGAAATCGCGGACGGNCAATCTGTTCCGCTTTCAGAAATAAAACGGATTTTNGATTAAATCAATAAGTTAACGCGTTACACGGAGAAGCATAAAGAATGTCTTTTTANACCTCACTAACAGGCCTTAAGGCTGCAACAACAGAGCTTGCACTGACNAGTAACAATATTGCAAACGTCGGTACTAGTGGATTNAAGAAATCACGNGCGTCNTTTGGTGACATATTTGCGACNTCNCCTCTTCAGAAATCNACCTCGGTTGTTGGACAGGGCGTNTCCNTGAAAGAGGTAAGACAGGANTTTAGCCAGGGAAACGTGGAGTTCTCCTCNAATACTTTGGACCTTGCGATCTCNGGTGAGGGATTTTTCCCACTCAAATCTGCAGACGGACTAACGGACATTTATACTAGGAACGGTTCCTTCGTGCTTAACGAGCAGTTTAACGTGGTGAACTCGTCGGGCCAGGCTTTATTAGCAGCGGCGGTCGACTCATCTGGTAAGGCGGATTTGGATAAGCTCAGCAGATTGGCTATTCCGGTGTCTACCTCAGGACAAGCATTAGAGACTTCGCTCATCGAGTTAAGTTTGAACTTGCCCTCTGATGCCAACATCATCGGCGGGGAATTTAACCGAAATAATCCTGATACCTATAACAAGTCGACGGCGTTAAGTGTTTATGACAGCGGTGGTAACTCATATCTGGCGACGATTTACTATGTCAAAACCTCAAACGCGACAGCTAACTCGCCTACTAACAAATGGCAAACCTACGT
>PBUF01000148.1 GCA_002727775.1 Gammaproteobacteria bacterium | reverse complement strand
GAAATTCTGTGCGGTCAACACTGCTCCGACCGTACCGCTGTGCAAGGTCGATCGACCAGTATTCAAACCCGGATTTATTCCCGAAAGAACCAAATCAGGAACTGGGCCAAAAGCTTCTAAATGACTAACGATAACGCAGAGTGCGGGCGGCCCATTGATCGAATAAGCCTCGCCGTCAAAATCTGGAATTTCATGCGTTTCATAAACAATATCCTCTTTTCTGGATAACGGTCCTAGAGAAGCCCCCGTTCCGGAAGCATCAAAATTTGGCGCAACAATAGTTACCTCATGACCCAAACTTCTCGCACTTCGAGCGAGCGCATGCATGCCCTCACTATCTATCCCATCATCATTGGTGACTAATATTCTCAAAACAGGGTCCTTATAAATTCAGCGTTAATACTTTTAGAAACCAAATCGAACTCAATGGTCACGAGATCACAGAAAGCGCATCAAAATCGGCAACCGTCTCAAAATGCCTCACCGCAATAGCCCTAAATAACTCAAAACTTCGCTCGTTATCTGCATCAAAATTTGACCCACCGATCACCGGAATCGTCGACAAGCCCAATAGAGTCCACTTTATATCCTCTCTCAACTGGTTTTCAGAATAGTCAATGCCCCGCTGCCTTAACCCTTCCAAATAAAGATTTATATACTCTTGCTGATTTTCTCGCCGAAGAGAGGTATCGATGTTCGTACCTATCAAATAGGCAAAGTCCCAACTTGGTTTTATAGAGGCTACGAGCTGCCAATTGATTACTGCAACTTGGTCCTCGTCAGCTGAAAAAAACAAATTTTCGATTCGAAAATCATAATGCGTCAGAGTAAGCAGACCCTCACTCAATTCGGTCAATATCTTAGGGAACGAATCAATGAGATTGCCAAATTGCTTTTTAGAAATCGACAAATCATCTCCAAACCGATCGTAGAAAACTTCCTCACAAGCCTTCATGTCTTGGCTAGAGGACCACATGTGTTCTGACTTCATAGTCGAAACCCATGACAATTCATTCGTCCGATTCCAAAACGGCGCAGAGATTTTAGGGATTTCTGTTATAGCTAGACGTACTTGTGCATCACTTGCTCCTGAAATCTGATCCGGAGAATGCCAGCCGTCCATAAACTCCATGAGTAACACCACGTTTTCTGTTTCAGGGTCATAATCTGCAAATACAACTTCGGGAGTTCTTACATCAATTGTTTTTGCTAATTCTTGATAAAATCGCACCTCGTTTTCATACATCTTGTATCTGAGCGCTACTTGATGCATGCCATCTACAGGAGCTCGCAATTTTAGAAAATAGGTGAGTTTTTCGTCCGTGGTTAAATTAACAGAGACCTTACAAAACTGCCCAACTTGGCCGATCCCCTCTCCCATTGATTCCTTTTCTATGTCTTTGATCAGTTGAGCGTCGAAACCGTCATAACCTACNAACAGGCTNCTCAACCAATCATCTTTTACCTCTGANATGGTAGATGGGAGATTTTTCATCATAACATCNTAAAGATTACNGTGCTTAANTACATACCGAGTTTGCGCAGTCTTCAANTAGTTTGACAACCATCGAGCCTTTACTTCCAGCCTTATCCACAAAGCACAGTAATTTCAAAAGTGACGTCGATTTGATGAAATAAATCTTGGCTCTGGGTCTACTCGCTATCAATATCATCATGATTTAGTTTACACTGACCTCGTTTTCCGGGGAGGTTAAACCATGTTTTCCATGAGGTCTTTGATCGCAGCGGCGGTAACTGCGTTTGTGGTCGGTATAGTTGCAAGCCTGGCATTACGACCGACAGATTCCGGACTGGTATCCCAAGTTAACGCAGGCAACCAAGAACAAGTTGTAAGACACAAATGGCGTATGCCGCTTAGTTCATCGCGCAGCCTTCCNGGCTCAGGAGAGCAACCTATTTGGCTTACTGAACGAGTAAAACAAGCATCCAACGGCGCTTTCATTATCGAAATCTTCGACCCTGGAGAGATTGTTCCGGCCTTCGCAATCAACGATGCTGTTAGCGACAGGAAAGTTCAAGCAGGCTGGACGTGGATCGGCTATGACCAGGGTAAGATTCCAGCCTCTTCCTTGATTGCCGCAGCGCCCTTTGGGATGGAACCTACCGCCTACGTAGGATGGTGGCTATTTGGAAATGGAAGAGAGCTTTCCGAAAAGATATATGCAGAGCACAATATTAAACCGCTTCTGTGTGCGATCACGGGGCCCGAAACAGCGGGATGGTTTTCCGAGCCTATCAGAAGAGCTGAAGACCTTAATGGGCTAAAAATTCGATTCGCAGGCCTCGGAGGAAGAACGCTTCAACGCCTGGGCGCTTCGGTTACTATGATTCCTGCTGGCGAAATTTTTCAGGCACTAGAAACTGGGGTAATTGATGCCACAGAATACTCTCAGCCGGTGGTCGATCAGGCTTTGGGGTTTTCTCGAATCGCAAAATTTAACTACTTCCCAGGTTGGCACCAGCCATTCACCGCGACACACATGATGATCAATCTCGAAGTATGGGAAGCCCTGCCCGCGCAGGACCAAACTTTGCTAGACACGGCCTGCCTAGGTACGGTCATGTATGGATTAAGCCTCACCGAATCATTACAGGGACCGGTCATAGAAGAATTTAAGAGCCAAGGCATTAGCACCCAGGTGCTATCTCCTGAACTTCTTGCATCACTTAAAGTAGCAGCCGACGAAGTAATGGAGGAAGAAGCCTCGAAGGACCTATATTTTAAAGAAGTTCTGGATTCTCAAAGAACTTATAAAGCGGCTCACGATCAATGGAGGGAGCTGGCGTATCCAAAATAACGAGCCCGTCCTGTAAAAAATGACCAAATTAGAATTACCAGACAATAAATTTTCTATTTTCGCAGATGAGGTGGTTTCCAGAGTGGGCCGCACAGCAAGCTGGATCTGGGTCATTCTTTTATCAATTATCATACTCAATGTAACGCTAAGGTACTTATTCAGCGAAGGCAGAATCGAATTTGAAGAAATGCAATGGCACCTGAACTCCATCGCATTCTTGATTGCGATTGCTTATGCCCATAGACACGATGTGCACATTCGTATCGATTTAATCTCGGTACGCCTAAGTCATCGCTCACAAGCGTGGATCGAACTATACGGCACCATGTTGCTATTAGTGCCTTTTTTAGTGATGGTACTGATTTTCAGCTTCCCGTTCGTAGAAAAAAGCTGGAAAGTTGGCGAGATCTCCCAGTCACCGGGAGGCCTACCCTTTCGATGGCTGCTGAAGGCGGTTATTCCNTTTTCTTTTTTCTTGCTGGGACTCTCTATANTTTCGAGNGTATCTAAGCTAATGACATATCTAGCTGGCAATAGAACATGAGNGGATCAGAGATTCTTGCAGTGCTCATGATCGCAAGCTTTATCTTGTTAATCTTCACAGGCTTTCCAATTGCATGGGTGCTAGGAGGGCTCGCNGCAATATTTACCGCNTTCGCGATCATTTTCGAAGTAGATTTCNATATCGCAACGAATGTGGACTGGTATTACACCTCGATGACCATAGATCGGATATGGGACGTCATGGANAACTGGGTCATGGTTGCTCTACCAATGTTCATATTCATGGGNATCCTTCTCGATCGCTCAGGCCTTGCCAANGANCTGCTAACTGGCTTTTCTAGNCTCCTNGGNGGAGTAAAGGGNGGACTTGCGATNACGGTTACCCTGATAGGCGTCTTGCTAGCCGCATCGACCGGAATCATNGGTGCCTCAGTCGTATTGCTAGGTCTTCTTGGANTGCCCGTCATGCTCGAAAATAACTACGACAAAAATCTAGCAGCGGGAACCGTTTGCGCAGTCGGTACGCTCGGTATCTTAATTCCTCCTAGCATCATGCTAGTAGTAATGGCTGACCGTATGGCAATGAGCGTTGGGGATTTATTTTTGGGCGCTCTATTCCCTGGAGCGCTTCTGGGAGGCCTCTATATCATCTATTTACTTTTGGTGGGCATCTTTAAACCCGAACATGTACCCGCAGCTAAAACTNAACCGGTAGACCTGGCAGCAGTGTGGATACTCTTCAAAGCGATCGTNCCGGCGGCTTTCTTAATACTNGCGGTCCTTGGCAGTATTTTCTTTGGATTCGCAACNCCTACTGAAGCTGCAGGTGTTGGCGCAGCAGGCGCAATGCTCCTCGCCTGGTCAAAGGGCGCCCTCAGCCTGCCCGTTATAAGAGAAGTCATCGATGAGACATCCAGAACCACGGCATTCATCTTTGGCGCGATCATNGGGGCGGTCTGTTTTACCNTAGTACTAAGAGGCTTGGGAGGAGANGAGNTGATCGAGCGANCATTAATGGGCCTTCCCTTTGGANCAACGGGAATCATCATCTCAATACTAATCGCAACCTTCATACTCGGGTTCTTCCTTGATTGGATCGAACTGACGCTCATCCTACTTCCNTTGGTAGCACCNGTAGTCGCAGCCCTTAATTTTGATCCNATCTGGTTCACGGTCATGTTTGCAGTCTGNTTACAGACAAGTTTTCTTACTCCACCCGTTGGTGGNGCGTTATTTTATTTAAAGGGCATCGCTCCNGANGGNATAGACCTNCCCGTTATNTATCGAGGCGTGGTGCCTTTNATTGTTNTCCAGCTAATCGCACTNGCAATACTTTTCCAATGGNAAGCGATNGTNACTTGGCTCCCAGGGCAAGCTTANTAGANNATTATTNNTGTTTATTAGGGCATGATCTAACTAACTGCCTGTTGGAAAAGCTAATTGGAAGCCAACCGTAAACCAAACGAATCAGAAACCGGCGGCATTGCGCAGAATCTGACTTGGCATCAATTAATAATTTACGCGTCCTTTACGATGCCCATTACCATTATTGGGATCCCGTTGACCGTATACCTTCCGCCCCTTTATGGGGAGTTAGGAGTTGATCTTGCGCTTATGGGGTTCATCCTTTTGGTAGCTCGCTTCTCGGACGTGATTACCGATCCAATTATTGGAATCACATCGGACAAATCAGTCACGCGAATCGGTCGCAGAAAACCGTGGCTGTTAGGCGGGGCGATCCCATTGATGGCGATGACTTATTTGATATTGGTGCCTCCCGATGAGGTAACCATCGTCTATTTTACACTCTGCGTCGTGCTGACTTACTTTGTAATGACCACAATGCAAATTCCTTATGTCAGCTGGGGGGCTGAACTTTCAGGAAATTATAACGAGCGATCTCGCATTACCACGGCCCGGGAGGCTTTCGTCAACACGGGCTACTTAGGGCTATTTTTAACAATGGGCATCGCACAAACATTTTTCGACAAAGATTTAAGAGACCAACTTTTTTATGTCGCAATTGCCATCTGTTGTACAACTCCGGTGCTAACTCTACTGGTTACTTCTTTGGTACCGGAGCCCAAAATACCAACAGAAGCAATACAACGCTTCTCTATAAAGCAATACAGAGACGGCATTCGATTCATGATGAAAAACGGTCCGTTCATCAGAATTCTTATCGGCCTCACAGGTACTGTCATCGGAACCTCCATCGACTCCGTTGTTTCCTACTTTTTCTGTCAACATGTCTTGTTGGCCGAAGCATCATATAACTGGGCGCTGGTCGGATTGATGGTCGCTGCGATCTTAGGGTTGCCAGGTTGGCTTTATCTGTCGAAAAAGATCGGAAAGCATAAAACATTTGTGTGCGCCATCTTCTGGTATGTTTGCTGCGCGATGTTGATGCCTTTGTTGTATTTTCTACCAAGCGACGCAGGGGCTGGCTTCATCGTACTTCAGACAATCAAAGGTCTATGCACAGGCGCTATTGGAGCCATGGCATTTTCTATGGCCGGCGATGCAGTGGACATCGATACCCTAAAGTCAGGCGAACCACGCACAGCTTTTTACTTTTCTTTTATGGGCGCAGCCACAAAAACTGCTGCGGCTTTTGCGAGCTTCATTGGTCTCACCGCGATCAG
>PBUF01000147.1 GCA_002727775.1 Gammaproteobacteria bacterium | reverse complement strand
GAATCAGATATGTAACCATCAATTAACCGATAACGGGAGGCTAACCCAATGGCAGTCAGAATAGCCACACTCTTTATTTATCTATTCATTCATTTATTCACTGTTTTGTCATCAGCGGAGGCGGCGGAGAAGACAGCTCAGCCTTGGAAACTCGATGGTAGGGAAGTGCCTATCCCCTTGGGGTCAAGTCAGTCTCTGCAAAACTCGCTAAGAGGCATAGACCAACCCAATGTAGCAGCCAGAATAAAACAGGCGCCCAGAAACCGGCAACAATGGGATCAGATGATCTCAGAGCGCGCCGAGGCGAGAAATATTCCGCTGGATCAAGTCGAAAAAATGATGAGCGTGAAGATCGATCAAACAGCAATCAGCGGTGTAAACGCCTACTGGGTTACTCCAGCCAAAGCTTCCAAGGAACACAAAAATCATCTCATGTTGTACGTGCACGGTGGCGCCTACGTTTTTGGTGGAGGCGATGCGAGCGTTTTTGAGGCCTCGATAATTTCGAATTCGTCAGGAATCAGAGTGCTGTCTATCGACTATCGCATGCCGCCGGAACACCCGTTTCCCCAGGCCGTAGAAGACACGGTCTCAGTTTACCAGGAGATATTGAAACGTTATGAACCAAACCAGATCGCGTTTGGAGGCACCTCGGCGGGAGGCGGACTAGCTCTAGCGGTAGCCCACAAAATTAAGGATCTGGGTTTACCTCAGGTTGGCGCCATTTACGCGGGCACTCCCTGGGCAGACCTGACCAAGACCGGCGACACGCTTTACACTAACGAAGGATTAGATCGAGTCCTAGTAACTTACGACGGAATGCTAAAAGCTGCAGCGCTACTCTATGCGAACGGGAATGACCTCAAATCACCACTGCTGTCTCCTGTTTATGGGAACTTCGAAGGCTACCCTCCCACGATCTTGGTTACCGGAACGCGAGACATGTTTCTTAGCGACACGGCCCGAACCCATCAAAAGATCCGTGCCGCAGGGGGAGCCGCCGACCTGCTGGTCTTAGAGGGACTATCTCACGCTGGCTACATGTTTGATCTCAAGTCGCCAGAGTCACAATTGACCTATCAGGAGATATCCAAGTTCCTAAAAACGCATCTCCAAAATTGACAAGANAAAGAATAAAGGCAAAAAAGGAAACACAAATGAAAATCAACAACTACCAAATCGAAGATTTCCAGACACAAAACCAGCAAGTACTCGACATCAACCTCGTTTACGCAACATACGGCGAGTTAAGCAAAAACAAAGATAATNCGATCCTAGTGGTTACTTCCTACTCGGCCACACACGAAGACGCCGAAGATCTCTTTGCAAAATCAGATTTACTCGATCTATCCGATCACTGTGTGATAGTCATCAACATGCTTTCGAATTCAACCTCTTCTTCGCCAAGCAACACGCCAGCACCATTTGACGGTCCAAGGTTTCCATTAATGACNGTTAATGACAATGTTCGAGCGCAACATCAGTTAATTACGAAAGAACTTGGCATTGACAGACTCAAGCTTGTGATGGGGTTTAGCATGGGCGGACTTCAAACATTTGAATGGGGTGCCCAACATTCCGATATGGTCGATGCAATACTTCCGATCTGTGGAGCTGCNAAAGTGTCCAATCACAACTGGATGTTTCTAGAGGGCGTAAAGTCGTCCCTTCTCGCAGACCCAAACTTCAAAAACGGAGACTACGAATCGAGGCCAGAAACTGGTATGCAGGCGTTTGCAACGGTTTACGCCGGCTGGGTTTTCTCTCAGGCCTTTTTCAGGGAGGAGCTTTATAAGGAACTGGGTATGGAAAAAACCGAGGACGTTATCGGTTTCATGAAAGACTATTTTTACCGGCGGGAGGCTAACGATCTTTTGGGTATGTTGGCGACCTGGCAGTCAGCAGACATCTCAAGAAACAGCCGTTTTGATGGTNACTTCGATAAAGCACTNCAATCTATCAGTGCTCGAGCCATCGTTATGCCAGGAAANACCGATCTTTACTTCCGAGTAACCGACAGCGAATACGAAGTAAGCAAAATGCCCNATGCCGAACTCCGAGTTATTGATTCAAAAATGGGGCACGTCGCGGGGAGCGGCATGGATCCAGTAGGTAAGGCCGAAATCGATCGAGCAATTATCGATTTAATCGGAAATTAATCGATAATCACTGGCCTTANCNAGCNAGCTTTAGTAGACTGCGCNCGGCCACTGAGACTGTTAACCCGTCTTATCTACAAGCACTATTTAAGGCTAGTCACGGTGGTCATCTCACACCTCGTAATGTCACTCAGAGTCTCTAGGAAGTCGCAGACTCGCCGTTAACCCNAGAAGGCCCATCATTGCTGCGAGCAAAAAGACAATGGTGAAAGAACCGGTCATATCAGCTATCAANCCACCAACAGGAGGAGAGATNATCTGAGTGATCCCAAAGGCNAGGGTGGCTGCAGAGAAGCTAGGTCCATANTCTTCTGGCGTTGTNTTCTCNACCACNTAAAGCGTAATCAATATCGGAAACGCGCTAAACAAAAGTCCTAANCCAAGNCACGCGAGCAGGACAGGCACCGAAANTCCAATCATGACNATCCCAAGCAAAATCGGCCACAACCCGAAGGCCAACGCAAGCGTCAAACGAATTCCTATTCGCTTTGCAAAGGCCGCAAAAATAGGCCCGCCAAATATCATCGCTAAACCCATTAAGGAAAAGGCAAAGGCCGCATCTCCAGTACTCCAGCCGCTGTCGTCTTCAAGCCTGGTGGTTAGAAAACCTACGACTAACAGATTAATAAAGCCAAAGGTCGCGTACGCAAGAATAAGGGGAAGCCATCCCGGCATTCTCCGTAGTGCAGTAAAGCCGCCCATGCCCGCGCCACCAGAGGGCGCATCTTGTTGATGCCGAACAAAAAACAGAACCAACACTAACAGGATAAAGCCCACTCCAAACTGGATCTGATAGACGCTCGACCATGAAGAGTCACCCTCAGAAGAGCGCAACATACCGGCGACAATACTGGCAAACATAATTCCTAGACCAACCCCAGATCCTAACCAGCCCACTGCTAAGTGCCGTTGATTATCCGGCAAGGCATCTGCCGCGATCACAGGAGAGGGAATCCATAAAAATGCTCCTCCCATACCCGTCAAAAAGAGTCCAGCGGACAAGGACCAAGGGCCTGTTGCCAAGCTGGCTATCAATAGACCTAGCGTGACAAGAACCAGACCCAGCCGCATCACACTGGCAAGCCTAAATCTACTTGTTGCCCAGGCTACTACTATGGTCCCCAGTAAATAAGCGCTCACATTAGCGGCTCCGATGGAGCCTGCAAGCGCGTTGGTAATACCCATATCGTCCCGAACTGCGGGTAAAACTACCCCGTAACTAAATCGACCAAAGGCATGACCTACGGCCGCGGCCAAGGCAATCAGGAGAACAACGCTCCATCCCCAAAAGGTCGATTTGGACTTCACTCCATCGTTTCTTGAACTTTCCATAGCGATACAGCGGAAAACGGAAGTCTCATCTTAACCCAGGCTAGGATATAAAGCTGTGCCTACTTCTCAACTCAACATGCGCCAGGATAATCAACCAAACGCCATCGGACGCCGCAGATTTCGAGTAACTCGAACTTGTTACACCCTGGGGCCCTCCACAAATCGACACCAGTTACCCCTGTCCGGCCATCTTGAGACGCCACGAAACGCATCGTCTGGAAATCCGCCAACCGTAATGTGGTCGGATCATCTGGCAGTGACTCGCAACCTGCCCCGAGCCCATCTACCCACCGCTGACAAACCTCAGCGGGATCATCGTCTTTACACGCAATTTCTACCGCTGCGAAACCAGTAGTCACACCCCCATGGGGACGCGCATCCACACCATTCTGCCATTCATTTCCAGCAGGATAATATGCGCCTTTATTTCGTGGAAATTCCGCTTGTCCTGGCCAATTCTCTTGTATCTCAGCCAGAGTACCAAAATCACGCGGGTGAAATTGAACGTTCGCACCCGAAACTGTATCAGGGGCCTTCGGCAGCGAAGTACCTAACTCATAGCGCCCCGATTCAACCCCTGCCAGCCCAGAACCAGGATAACCCTGACAGACATTCCAATCTCCCGACACAATACCCGCAGCAGAACCCTGTATCGACATCGACTGCGAAGCGACGGCGACGTCAGGCACCTGAACGATCGCCATATAACCGCAATCTCCGTTTCTTTCCAGCAGGCGAGTCTGAGTGGTCGATTTTGCCCAAGCTTTATCAGAGGGACACACGGTTTCTAAAAAAGAGTCACCGAGCCTGATATGTGTGTTGGTCAGATTACCGCCGGCTGCCATCCGCGGATCACGAAACACCACTGGTGCATCAAAAGCTGCGCTCAAAACTCCGGAGATCCATTCCAGATCATATGCGAGCAAACATATTTGCCTAAGACGCAGCGCATTATCAACCGCCATTAGCCATCCCTTATTTATTAAACCTCTCTTTTATAGACAATAGATCATTTCGAGGCTTTTAAAAATAGGTCTCATCAGAGCATGACTCCTCGATCCAAATTAACCTTGAAATTTAGAGTCTTGCAGAAGTGTGATCGAAAAAGTTGGCGGTGTCCCGAGCGGCATCCGAGATGGCCCAACTATACAGGACGAATTAAGTTAACCCGCTAGATCCGGTCCATTCTTGACGACAACTCGCGGTTAAGCGCTTGCATATCTTCAGTCGCCGGCTCTTGATCCAAGGTGGCAATAGGAATCGCTTGTTTGATCTTTTCAGCACTATCAATAAGACATATCTCACTTTTTGCCAACGGCCCCGACTNGAACGCCGAGGTCTGCATACCTTCCTGAACCCATTTGATGAGGCGCGTATCCTCAGCNTTAACCTCCCTGTTAATCCTCCAATTCAAATACCTTGCGACCTTCATCTCGCGCCGATCATCCTTTAACGCAAAAGGGATCTCTCTAATCATCGTCGTCGATGCATTGATCGGGATGAACTGCATAAAATCCATCTGATCAGGGTATACATCGAATGCNAAATTCGGCCACAGCCTGTAGTACGTCCANTGCCATTGCCTTTCGGTCGGCAAATGATCAACCCTCGGCAAATATTTCTTGTAGAGGACATTNGACAACNTATTTTTTCTGGANNCGNTNAGATCTGCNGACATCCTNTGAACAAATCCNCCATTGCNGCTGACTTCNAGGNCATAGCTCGCACCAACAAGATTTGAAAGCCCGGGATGGGCAACCGATATGTGCATTGCGTCAACATAATTATCAGCAATTTGTTTCCAGTTCACTTCTCTTGGTCTTAAGGTCACCCGGCCCAGAGGCTCGAGGTCCTCAAATCGGTAGGGCTCAATCTCCGCCAGATAGGGCTCGAACTGCTCGCGCACCGAAGGGACATCACTCGGGAGAACTTTTGCAAAAACAAAACCTTTAAAGACCTCCTGTTCGACAATTCTCAATCCGTGGTCCTTTAAATCGAGATTCTCAAAATTTTCGAGTCCTGGGACGTGCTTAAGGTTGCCACTTAGATCATAACTCCATGCATGATATGGACAGACAATTCTCTTGCCGCAATTTCCTGACACACGGTCGAACAATTTGGTCGCTCGGTGCGAGCAAACGTTATGAAAAACTCGGATTTCCAAACTCGCATCGCGCACCGCTACTAAGCGTTCATTAAAGAGATCAAACGTAAAATAATCGCCAGGCAGAGGAATATTTGAACCATGACAAATTAGCTGCCAATTATTGAGAAAGAGATCTCTTTTCTCTAGCTCAAAGAAAGCCTCATTGTTGTAGGTCCAGCTAGGGAGCGTTTTATGCTTAGACGATTCCATGTGAATAAGTTATACCAATCACTCTATCAGCTACTAGTCAAAATCGTCCTTTTTGAATCGAGAATTCAATAAGTAAGAGCATAGAGCCCAAGGAGCCCTTCTTTGCACTTCAAACTAGTTTGGGTGAAGATTGCCGCCTTGAAACAATGTCATCAAAGGGGTCAGTTGTTGGCTATCCTAGGTTGGATAATCTATATACCACTTCAAATTCTTTTTGTTCCAATCTCCATCGTCGGGGGGCTAGTCGCTGCCTATAAGCANGTCTGGGCAAGTAAAAAGTTTGGGGTATCTTCTACCGCAACAAAAGTACTCGAGGGCAGATTACACATGCACTGGTTCGGGTTACGAGAAGACCAGGCAACAGATAAATTGAGCAAAGCATTACCGAATTTTTCTCGTACCGCTCACTGGGTTTTACTTTTTCCTATGTATCTACTCTATAAGCTCAGCAAAACGAGATTGTATCCGGTGATCGTGGCTCAAGGTGANGAGGGATTACTTAATATGGTCCCCAGCAGAACAGTCCATTTCGATGAGCTTATCAGCAGTAGAAAAGACAGTGCNGTACAATTTGTAGCNCTCGGTGCAGGCTTCGACACTCGCAGTTACGGGCTGCTTAAAGATTCCAATCTGAAGCTCTTCGAGCTAGACCAGGCCTCTACTCAACAGCTTAAGATTCAAAGTTTAAGGAAGGCGAGCATTGATTNTTCTGCAGTAAATTTCGTGGAAGCCGATTTCTCCAAAGAAGACTGGTTTCAGAGACTCAAGAACAACGGTTACGACCCGAGTCTCAAAACCATATTTTTATGGGAAGGTGTGACGCTCTATTTATCCGAGGCAGACGTTCGCAAGACTCTGCAAACTGTTAAATCTAATTCAGCTCCTGGCAGTGTCTTGATCGCAGACATCTACGGCTTTGATTTTCTCAAGATGCTAAACAAGGGCTCCAAAGTACTTGAAGCCACCAATGAATCGCTAGGAGGGTTCGGCTTGGACTTTACGACAGATCCTGAATTGGCTTTGTCACACTTCGCCGAGAGCGAACAGACAGCGTTAGGACAACATTTTTTCCTCGGCACCAACCGTAAAAGCGGCACTTTCATGGTGGTCACCGAAATTGTGCTTTAGGTTTACCTTACGAACACCGGAACCGTTTTTAGAGAAAGGATATGCGCAGTAAAGGGAATCGGCTTAGTCTGTTGAGGTTAGAGACGAGGTGGTCAGTCGAAGAGTGTAGCTATCGCTTAATGCTGCAAACTAACGAACTTCAAACGCCTGAAGACTGGCTAGCTTGGGAGCGCTCGACCGACGACAGTCACGCCGGAAGAGAGCTCGAAGAACGACTCGATGACATCGCGGCGGTTTTCGGTGTTGACCGGCAATACTTCTATCAAACCAAAGATTCTTCCGAAACCGAAACAAAGGTGCTCAAATTACCTTTAAAATAGGGGGACGGATGACTCTTGTAAGCATGAAAACGAGGATCNAATGAAAATGAATACTTGGAAANCCCTCACAGTTTCAAGCCTGGTGACTCTTCTTTTTTTCATTGGACTGCCACAGGCAAAAGCCGATGAAAGCAAAAAGCACATCGATGTCTATAAAACGCCTACCTGTGGATGCTGTGTAGACTGGATAAAGCACATCGAAGAAAAAGATTTCATCACCGCTGTTTTCCATCCTGAAAATATTAACGAACTAAAACGTCAAAAAGGTATTAAGCCTCAATACCAATCCTGTCACACCGGCATTTCAAAGGAAGGCTACATTTTCGAGGGCCACATTCCTGCTCGATTCATCAAGGAGTACTTGGAAAACCCGACCCCCGGGTCAATCGGCCTCAGCGTGCCGGGCATGCCCGTCGGCAGCCCAGGCATGGAGGTAGGCGACAAATTTTTACCCTACCGGATTCTCGCTCTGATGAAAGATGGCTCTGTCGAAATCTATAAAGCAATAGATAGTATGGAGGATCAATATTATTCAGACCAAAAAGTCTCCTCTACTGCGGCAACGAAAAAACGCCTAAAAACAACGAGCAGGTAATTTTCTACTTTTTGAGGTTGATGCCGAACTCAGCCAACACCTCTTCATTATGCTCGCCTAGCGTAGGGGGCGATTGGTACAACCCAGTCGGCGTCTCACTAAATTTGATTGGGTTAGCTGCCAAACTGATCTCCGGGTTATCTCCTCCGGGATCACAAACCTCTAGCATCCCCCTCGCTTCAACGTGTGGGTCCTCATAGATATCGGCCATGTTCTGAACCGGACCNGCNGGGATNGTTCCGTNGAGCTTTTCCATNATNTCTGCGCGNGTNTGCTTCGTGGTCCAACTACAAATTTGTTCTTCAACCCANTCTACATTTTCNAGNCGCGCAGCATTAGATGCGCTGCGTTCATCAGTCATCAAGTCAGCCCGATCCATCGCCGCACACAGCAAATCCCAGTGGTGAGGGTTGCCGACAGCTATTGAGACTCGCCCATCTTTGGCTGGAAAAAGGTCAAATGGATAAAGTGTCATCGCTCGCTGNAAGCCCGCCGGGTTTGGTTTTCCGGTAAAACCATATTGAGCGACAGCGCTCTTCTGAAAGGCCATCATCGCATCGTACATCGACACGTCGAGAAACTGACCTTTGCCCGTTTTCTTCGCATGNTGAATTGCGGAAACAACCCCCAAACCCATGAGGGTGCCCGAGAAAATATCCGCCAATGCGGGCGTGACTAGNTTGTCATTTGCATAGACCAATCCNCCAAAACTTTGAGCAGCAGCNTCAAGNCAAGGCCATTCAGCGTAGGGACTCTCNCCCGTTCGCGGATCTCCAAAACCCCTAACGCACGCNTAGACAATCCCCGGATTACGTTTGGATACCACTTCATAGCCCAGGCCGAGACGATCCATCACTCCAGCTCGCATGTTTTCCACTANAGCNTCNGCTTNATCGCAAAGTTGCAGAAAGACCTCTTTGTCANCCTCTTTTTTGAANTCTAAAACCACACTGCGTTTATTTCGGTTCACCGACGCAAAAGGNGCGCCATAGTCNGTACCCGCAGTNTGCTCGTCATAGGGAGAAGCATGGTCCGGCAAAAAAGGCGGTATATTGCGGTAGCCATCACCCAGAGGCGATTCAACTTTGATAACCTTTGCGCCCAAATCCGCAAGCAAACCNGCCCCATAGGGACCTGCAAGCGCTCTGGTACAGTCAATAACCGTCAAATCCTCTAGGGGGCCAGCTCGTCGGGCCTCTGTCATCTATGTCTCTCCCTTCTCTTAAGATTGGTGGAATTTCTTNGATTCATTAAAATCTAAAACGCCTCGTCTCCACCGTCAACAGACTTTACTTTGGTAACTGACAGATACCAAAGATTTTAGTATCTTTTCTTCAAAGGAAAGATAAGAGCTGAGGAATTAGTACCGTGAACATGAAAGCATATAATTTTGATCCCGACGCGCTAGGCAAAAAATATCAAGAAGAACGAGACAAGCGNATAAGAGCAGATGGGAACGATCAGTATCAAGAGGTCACGGGGGAATTCGCTTATTTTGTAGAAGACCCCTACGTAGAACAGAAAATCGACCGCGAGCCCATCGAAGAAGAAGTTGAAGTTGTGATTGTTGGCGGTGGTTTTGGTGGCATGCTTGCGGCAGTGAGGCTGCATGAGGCAGGCATAAAGGATTTTAAAATTATCGAGAAAGGTGGCGATTTCGGCGGCACNTGGTATTGGAACNGGTATCCTGGAGCGTCGTGCGACATCGAGTCCTACGTTTACCTACCGCTGTTAGAAAAAACGGGATTTGTACCTAANCAAAAATACACAAATGCCCCTGAAACTNTGGAATATTGCAACGTCATAGCAGAAAAATATGAGTTNCACGAAAGAGCCATTCTGCAAACGGAAGTCACCTCGACAGACTGGGANGAAGAGNCCAGGCGTTGGACCGTCTCAACTAATCGTCAAGANAATATAAAGGCAAGGTATGTGGTCCANTCCAATGGNCCGTTGAACCGACCAAAANTGCCCGCAATNAAAGGAATCAACGANTATAAAGGGCATACCTTNCATACCAGTCGCTGGGACTACGANTACACAGGNGGAGANTCTCATGGTGGACTCANCGGCCTGAAAGANAAGCGAGTGGCGGTCATCGGTACCGGCGCGACAGCAGTTCAGTGCGTGCCTCACCTTGGAGCATCTGCCCAGCAACTTTACGTCTTTCAGCGTACACCTTCGTCAATAGACGTTAGGAATAACCAACCCACGGAAGCGGGTTGGATCGAAAGCCAAAATCCAGGCTGGCAGGACGAGCGCAGGCGCAACTTCGAATCG
>PBUF01000146.1 GCA_002727775.1 Gammaproteobacteria bacterium | reverse complement strand
CAGAAAGGAGTTTTATCATTGGGCTCGCGTTGAGAATGTGACTTTCAAAGTTGAGTCGGCTGTTCTGAAGCCACTTCTTCAGTCCAGGGTCTTTTGCCCATTTCTCACTATTCACGGCATCCGCTAAATTATTTTTCAGAAAATCGATGTCAGTATTCGGATGTGGAACCGGCTTGCAGAGCTCGTTTTTTTCCTCATCGTCTTGATAGTTGGCCTCGACGTAACCCAAGAGTCCTGCCGAGAATACTTGCTGGCATGTGCGTACTGACTGTAATGTAATTTTTTGACCTTTGAAAATTGGAGTGGGCGGTCTCTTGGCGAGGCCGTCACCCGCACAATCAATGTGCAGGGTCTCAAGATTTGTGGCTATCGAGCCGTGCTCTAGAACTATCTCGGTGTTGCTAATACTTTTAACGCGGCCTTTTCGAACAATGTTTTTCACCCTTTTCAATTGTTCCAGTTCAGCTTTTGTTACCGTACTGCAGCGATACATTGTTGGCTTGACATTATCGTCAATCCTGAGGAGACCTCCGGCTTCTGAGATCTTGTCGAAAAAGTCATCGATGTTGTCTGATTGAGAGCCAGGTATGATCTGCGTGGCCAGGGTTGTGCCTATAGACTCAAGCGTTGGCTGGATCTGCGCTCTATCCAGAATCCAGGAATCTCTGGGCATGATCCAGGAGATCCTCTCGGGTTTCACATCATTTTTGAGAAGAAANAATACAGCGTCTATGGCTGTTTTACCGGCTCCTACAATGACGAAGTCATCGTATTTTTTACTCAAAATGGGGAGGTCATTTAAAGGAGCACATTTANCGTCGCCCTCCAGAGAGAAAGGAGGAGGTCTTTTGGANGGAACGACCACGTTCATGTAGGTGGAGTCCACTTCTTTTNTAAAGGAAACAGAATACTTCTCANCTGATAACAAAGACACGAACTGTCCATCGCCCTGATATTCGCAGCTCGGGAAGTAACGGACTCGGCCTGACCCTAAAAACTGCCGCTGCATAACCTGGTCGAAATACCCGCACACTTCAGAATTGGTCGCTAATTCATATAGACCTTTGTTTAAGCCGGTTGCGTCAATGGTATTGTTACCGAGTCGCTTGGAGTTCACGCCATAAAAGGCTGAGGGCTGGTGCAAGCGAACAAAAGGATANGCATCGTTCCAATGTCCTCCAGGTTGATGGTGTTTATCGACAATGATGATGTTGGCATTGGTTTCGGTAATCAGTGAGTCGCAAAAAGCCATCCCCATCGCGCCGCTTCCGATGACTAGGTAATCAGTTTCGAGTTTCTGCATGTATTGTTCCTTTATAGGGCGGGAGTGAACCGGTTAGTATCGTCATCTCTCCATACTTTTCCTTTCCGGCCAACGAATTCCTCTTGCGTCATGCTCATGAGAGTGTCCGCGTCACCATCGACTAATGCTAAGAATCTTCTCGCTCGCTGGTCATGAATGTCACCCATCCGACCAACTACGATTCCGTTCTCTGGTTCTCCAGATCGGCCAAAGACAATGGAATAGGTTTCGATTGCTGCTTCGCCTGTTGGTGTTTCTGTGAATTCTGGCGATCGAATATCTGCTGTCGTTAGCTCTANTACGGGTGAAGTGTCCCGATTCCAGTCTGACTCCAGCGGTTTGGTGGAGTAAATGCCTGCTGCATGTTTACTGATGTATCCCCCGTTTGCGGTGACCATTCCAAAGCTTCCTCGGTCAGACCTTAATTTGTCGGCCATTGCAGCGATTGAATTCATCACGTAGTTGTTACCTGCACCGCCATGGAATGGTAGCCCGCCCGTGACCGTTAGGTGACGTTGATCATCTTTCGAGATTCCTAGTTCATTTCTGGCGATCTGAACAGCACTTGGAAAACACGAATACAAATCCAGGTGTCGGATGTCATTTATTTCAAGCCCCGCCATGTTAAGGGCGTTCTCTCCCATGATTTTCATAGATGGTGAGGAATAAAAGTTTTCTCGATAGGAGACGTTCCATACATCGGTAACGTCGGAAGCGCCATGAAGGAAGACCCATCTGTTTGGATCAACACCCATTTCCTCCGCTTTTTCGATCGAGGTGAGCAGCAGGCTAGCTGACTGATTGATCTGGTTCATCGCGTTCATGAACTTCGTGTATGGCCATCCTACGAAACGATTAGAAGGGGTAGCAGTAGCTATTTCTTCAGGTGATCGTTTTACGGGATACCACGCATGCGGGGAGGATTCTGCTACCTCGGACAGTCGCGAAAACAGCTCACCCATCATGATTTGATGCTCTGGGAGCGAGTTTCCGTAATGCGCTCTTAAGGCGTTTTCAAATAATGGGTAGACATGAGAAGCTTGCCAGATCCCGTGTTTAAGTTCGTGATCGTTCCACATCTGTCTGTCTGCAAATAAAAGATCGGCNTCTTTNTCAGAATCGACAGACCATTGCGGTTTGTTTCCTGATTTGACTATCTTCCTTCCGGTCGCCATTGCCTCGGCTCCACTGAGAAGAACAAAATCTTCCTCTCCGGAAAATATCGCCTCTGAATACCGATTTACCAGGTANTGCGGACCATTGCCNCCATCGGGAGCCAGCCACTGAGCTGCCTTGGTCGCGTTTATCCGGCTAGCGAGCGCCTCAGGCGTATTTCTCATTGGCTCTCTGAAGCTTTTGACGACCACCAATGTTGTCAGGTCAGATAAATTCTCCCTAGAGATGCCTGCATCTTCCAACGCGAGCACGGTGGCTTGCTCGATGAGATCGAGAGGGGAAGAGGCCTCATCTATCGGAGGATCCTTTTCCGTTACTTGGCCAACGCCGATCAAAATAGGGGTTCGAGGGTTTGTCATCTTTGGGCCTTAATTTTTGTTGATATTATAAAGGATCAGCAAGCGTCGGGTTGATCAAATCTCCCCATCGGTCGATGAAGGTGAGATCCTCTGCCGGTATCCGTGTTACGGGTCCAAACTTGCCCATGGGCCAACCGATGGGGATAGTGACCACCACACCATATTCATCNGGGATGCCAAAGTATTGATGGAGCTCATCTTCGAAGACCTGGTGCATCGTTGTTAGCGCGGCGCCTAAACCAACTGCCCTGCAAGCGAGTAGAATATTTTGAACACAGGGATACACGGCTCCATAGTTGGGCGGTGCAAGTCCGATTCTATCTTCTTCGGCTACTTTAAAGGGCCAGTCCCGCTTGCCACATACGAGAAGCAGGTAAGGATATTCATGCATGTGGTCCATTTGGTAATAGAGTGCTTTGAGCTGTTTACCTGGTGGTTTTGCGCGAGGGTCGTCCCTACTGAATTTGAACCTGGACTCGATCGCCTGAGTATAACGCTGGGCAAACCAGAGTTTTTTTTCGGCGTCACTGATCAGCACAAATTTCCAAGGTTGAAGGTTTTGACCNGATGGGGCCTGAACACCGGCATTGAGAACTTTCATCATAAGCTCGATTGGAACCGGGTCAGTTTTAATGCGACGCATCGCTCGCACATTGTAAACAAGATCAAAAAAAGATAAGGGTTCGTCACTCATGGTTAATAGATTCCCTCTACCCTATTGCAGTGGAACCGCCGTCGCAGGGGACTATCAAGCCTGTCAGGAAAGATCCGGCCTTGGACGACAGGAATATTGCAAGACCAGCCGCATCCTCTGTGGCGCCCCACCGTCCCATGGTGAATCCTTGCATGACCTCTGCCTCTACCTTTTCGTCTGCATAAAGTGGTGCGGTCATTTTTGATTTGAAAGGCCCCGGGGCTATAACGTTAACGTTAATGTTACGCTCGTTAAGGTCTTGAGCCATTTGGACGGACAATTGCTGTAGCCCGGCTTTCGCAAATGCATAAGAGTAATTGCGTAAGCCGCTTGGGCGGATACCGTTTACTGATGATACATTTATAACGATCGCCCTTGAGGCTTGGCTGGCTGCTGCATCGAGCAAAGGAAGCAGTTTTTGTGTCAAGAAGAACGGGCTTTTGCCGTCTAGATCAACAATTTTGTCCCACGCCTTTTCCGAAAATCGGTCTATGTCTTCGCTCCAGGTCACGCCGGCGTTATTAATCAGAACGTCGAGTTTTGCTTCCCGATTTTTGATCTCGTTGGCCAGTTTTTCGCAGCCTGTTACGTCGCTGATGTCTGATGGAATTGCTATGCAGTTCCCATGCTTGGAAAGTGCCTGTTCAGCCTCCTGGCAGGCCTCAGGTTTTCTAGAGGCAATGTATACGGTGGCTCCGCACCGCACGAACCCTTCGGCGATCATATATCCAATACCTCGGGTTCCCCCTGTCACTAGCACTACTTTGTCTTTGACGCCAAAAAGGTGCTCGTAGTAGGAATCTGTCATCGGTTTGCCTCCTGTTATTGACCGTTTACGGCCACGACGAAGTCGAGTTTGACCTTACCCTCCCGCAGCTTGATCGCTTCCTGGTAGTCGGGTGAAAACCAGAATTCTTTTAAATGTTCCATTGAAGTGAATTCTTCAATCACGACAAAGCCTGGATATTCCCAGTTNCCCTCCAACAGTAAGTCAGAAGTTACCTGCTCGTTTCGGGCGATTATGTTGATGCCCGCTTTTTGGGCAACTGGACCGGCTTTCTCGCTGTATGCTTCTAACCCCTCATNGCTAATCATTTGGCCTGAAACGATTAGATACGCTTTATCTATTTCTGTGTTAGCTATTCCCGTTACGACTAGGCCCGAGAGTAATAATCCGAAAATTGTTCCCGAAAAAAATGTGACTGCTTTCCCCATGTGCTCCCCCTTTTTCCCCTATTAGTTTTGATTGTTTTCAGGTAACTAGGGTAACGTCATAAAAGTTGACGCGCTAGAGTTTTGGATTAGCCATTCGCTTTAATTGACCATTCGATTAACAGTCATCAAAGTTTGGCTCTCTTTTTTCTCTGAAAGCGGCGATCGCCTCAAGGTTCGCAGGACTGCCTCGTAGCTCATCCAAACCCGCGTTTTCGTTTTTGATGGATTCTTTCATCTGGGATTTTACGGGGTCCATGATCAGAGACTTGGTCTTGATCAGCGACGCTAAAGGCAGTTTGGCTAGTTTGTCGGCTTGCACCATGACATGCGGGAGCAGCTTGTCGACGGGATGAATTTCCATCGCAAGACCCAGTTCGATCGCTTGTTCTGCATCGATCCACTCTGCTGCCATCAACATCCAGCTCGCTTTCTGGCGACCCATCAGGTTGGGGAATGTGAAAGTGCTCGCAGCCTCAGCGGTAAGGCCCAGCGAAGAAAAGGGTGTTCTAAGTCGGGCTCCCTCTGCGATATAGGTGAAATCAGCGAGCCCACAAATGGTAGCGCCGATGCCTACACCTAATCCATTCACGGCTAATAAAAATGGTTTTGAAAAGTCGACTATCGCCTCTAGCATACCGGCTAAACCATGTATCGGTGTTCGGTTCGACGTGTCTGCCAGGTCCGCGCCAGCGGAAAAGGCTCTTCCTGCACCGGTTAGCACAACCACTTTCACAGCTTTGTCCTGCTCTGCGGATAGAAAACTCTCGGCGAGCTCATCCATTAGAAGGGAACTGAATGCGTTGAGCGCATTGGGTCGGTCTAGTGTTATTAGTCGTATTCCTTTGTTATCGCTGATTGTTAGTGTTTCCATCTGTTTCTTCCTTGGAAATGAGTAGGTTAAAGTCTGCAGATTTTATAAACCAGAAGCTAGTTGAAGTACTGGAAGGAATCCTATCTACACAATAGGANTTTTAGTGTCGAGAGAGTCACCGGACTTAAAGGATGGTCAATTTGACCATGAATAGGCTAAAATAGTGTGCTCAGATAATTTACTTGAATCGTTATTTTCGACCGCGTAAATTGAAGAGTCTTTTAAATAAGCGGGAATAGCTCAGTTGGTAGAGCATCTGCTTGCCAAGCAGAAGGTCGCGAGTTCGAACCTCGTTTCCCGCTCCAATATTTTGTTGAAAATCACGCGCGCAATAGTTAGCTAGGGGGTCGCCATGAAACAACTCGATGTTTTGATAGTCGGTGCCGGAATATCTGGGATTGGTTCAGCGTGTCATTTGTTGAGCAAATGTCCTGGAAAGTCATTCACTATAATTGAAGCCAGGGAGGAATATGGTGGCACCTGGGATTTGTTCCGTTATCCTGGAATCAGATCCGATAGTGATATGCATACTTTAGGCTTTAACTTTAAACCTTGGGTTGCAGAAAAATCGATTGCAGATGGACCATCAATAAAGAAATACCTCAAGGAAACCATCGACGAAAATAACCTAGCAGAGCACATTCAATACGAAACAAAAATGATGTCGGCCAACTGGTCGTCGGAAGATCGAATCTGGAGCGTTGAGATAGTCCAAAATGGGAAGACCAGTAGGTTGTCCTGTAAATTTTTGATGATGTGTAGTGGCTACTATAACTATGAAAAACCTTTTAGGCCGGATTTCCAAAACGAGGAAGTGTTCACTGGTCAGATAATTCATCCTCAGTTGTGGCCAAAGGATTTGGATTACAAAGATAAGAAGATTGTCGTGATAGGCAGCGGAGCAACGGCGATGACCCTAGTGCCTGCTTTAGCCGACAAGGCGGAGACAGTGACTATGGTTCAGAGGTCGCCCACCTATGTCGTGTCGATGCCTGATGAAGACAGGGTAGCGAATTTGCTGAGAAAGCTGTTGCCAAGCTCTTGGGCATATGCGATTACGAGATTCAAAAATACAAAGCTTCAGCAGATTATGTACAAGAGGATGAGAACTCATCCTCANAAGATGAAGCGTTATCTAGTGGGGCTAGTGAAAAAAGCGTTAGGGCCTGAATACGATGTAGACACTCACTTTACCCCGAGGTACAACCCCTGGGATCAGCGGATGTGCCTGATTCCTAATGGGGACCTGTTTCGTTCTTTGAGGTCGGGTAAAACACAAGTTGTCACAGAACACATTGAGTGTTTTACGCCCAACGGGTTATGTTTGAAATCCGGACAAGAGCTGGAAGCTGACATTATCGTCACGGCAACTGGTTTAAATATGCAGTTAATGGGCGGGGCGGAGTTTTATATTGACGACCGTCCAATCGATTTTGCAGAGAAGTTNTCTTATAAAGGCATGATGTATGCAGGCATTCCGAACCTGATTCAAACCTTTGGTTATATTAATGCATCTTGGACCCTAAGGGCCGATTTAACGGCAGAGTATGCGTGTCGCTTGATTAATCGAATTGATGAACTCGGTGCGGACTATTGTGTGGCCAGGCTCGCAGAGGAAGACTCAAATATGATGGCGAAGCCGTGGATTGAGAATTTTTCTGCGGGTTANATTCAGCGCTCTTTGGATTTGATGCCTAAACAAGGAGAAGAAGATCCTTGGAGAAATACTCAGAACTACGCTTTGGATAAGAAAATAATCAGAGATGCGCCTTTAGAAGATGGTGTTATGACATTTGTTGATGNTGCGNTAACGCAGGATGCACCCGATNCAGGAGNAGGCAGAGATAACAAANTCGCAGCTTANGCTTTCTAGCAGNTTGCAGGAAGNNCTTTGGTACTAACTCTTTCTTCTTATTTAAGAAAATTTTTCTGTGTTTCTAGAATTCTCGAGGCTTCTGTTACGAGATTAGACATGATTTCTTGGACCGGTTTTATTTCGTTGAAATAACCGATGCTTTGCCCAGCGCCCGAATGAATTAGAGGTTCGATGTCATGNTCCTCTATAGCGCNAAGAAGGTCTCCTACTAGGACATCTTGCATCGGCATTTTGAGGGGTTGGGGAGCGTCAGGTGCTTCCCAGGCCTGACTCCATCCGCTGATAATCTGCCTGAAAGGTTTACCGCTTTCTGAGCGTGTGATTACCGTATCCGCGCTTCCTGCGTTCTTGAGCTTTTCGGTGTTGATGGGATGCATGTGAGATTGATGCTCAGTGGATAACAGCCAGGCTGTGCCCATCCAGACACCCGATCCTCCCATAGCTAGCCCTGCGGCGATATGTCTTCCAGTTGCCACGCCTCCAGCCACAAGAACGGGGGTTTCTCCTGCTGCGTCGACAATTTGAGGTACCAACGAATAGGTTCCGATCGGGCCTGTGTGGGCACCGGCGTCATACCCCTGCGCGACCAGTATCTCCACCCCTGCTTCTAGCGCTCTCGGCACGTGGTGAGGGCTTCCGATCAAAGCGAGGGTCGTCTTATTTAGTCGTTTAGCCTCTGCGATTACCTTCGGTGGGGCGCCAATCCCGCAGGCTAGCATGTTGACTTCCGAACTAAGTACAGCTTCAAGTTGTTGGTCCTCAATTTCCTTTGACCGAATGAATCGAGTCCTCATGCCTGGTTCGGTAGCATCAGGCACCGCATATTCTTCGATCAAGTTATTAACGAAGGCTCTGTGTTCATCTGGAATTTCTGCCTCGATCGCTTCGCGCGAGTTATGCGAGGGCATGCCTGGTGGCAGCACCAAGTCGACCCCAAAAGGTTTGTCGCCGACAAGATTTTTGATTTGGGCTAGCTCTTCTTCGATTTCATGTGGAAATCGCCTGGTCGCTCCGTAAACTCCATAGCCGCCCGAATTGGTGATGGCTGCTACAACATTTACATCATGCGCAAACCCAAATATCGGAAATTCAATTTTCAGGTCGTTGCACAGTGGGGTCCATAACTGACGCATAGTAATTCCATTAGCAAATTGCTGGTCGGGTCGATATTCTCCAGAAGATTATATGCCAAAGGCGCAAATTCCCTACGGGAATTGGTGCGCTTTTGTTCAAGGGAAGTTGTACTGCGCAGTCAAGGGAGTCTCGATGAACGTTCGCAAATATTACACAATTAAAGAGACTATCCGAGGAGAGACCTACGGAAAATCAGGTGAACCAATTGATCGGGTCGCAGCAATGGCTGTATTTGAAAACCCGTTTACAGGAGAATTCGTGGATGACTTGTCCTCGCTGTTTGAGTTAGGCGGGGAAATTGCCATGCGGCTCTCGGATGATGCTGTTAGTGTAATGAACGGTCGTCCTATAAGTTACGGAAAGGGCGCTATCGTTGGCTCAGCGGGAGATTTTGAACATGGAGCGGCGTTAGTTCATCCTCGCCTTGGTAAGTCTTTGCGAGCTTCCGTGGGCGGTGGAGAGGCGATTATCCCTTCAAATGTCAAAGTGGGTGTCGTTGGAGCTTCAATCGATATTCCCTTGGGACATAAAGACGATGTTTGGTCTTTTGACCACTTTGATACGATGACTGTGTCTATTCCCGATTCTCCTAGACCAAACGAGCTGGTATTAATTGTGGTAGTCGCNGATGGGGGNAGGATGTTTGCNAGATCAGGNAGCAAGCCTGCCGTTTGACTGAGATTTGCTAAGGAGTTGNATGTTGTCGATTGAAGATTTTAAGTCCCCGCTATTCGAATCTCAAAACTCTGCAATTGACGGGTCTTGGGCGCCAGGCGAGCGAGAGCGATGGGAGACTGTGACCAGTGGTTTTGCTCACTTCGACCTCTCAGAGGAAGCGATCCCTGTGNTGCGAGAGGCGATAAAACCGGATCCCGGCAGTCGCAGCGCTGAAGAGCANGAAGTCATCGAACGCTGCACGCTGGAAGTANTGTCTTTTGANAGCTCNCGTTACGAAGCTCTTGATGGTTCNGAGATGGAAGTGCGTGTTCATCTACCTCCCAGTATTAGCTCAACAGGTGAAGGTGCAGTGTTGAAAANAGGCANCATTTATTTTCATGGGGGNGCTTTCATTTTTGGANACGCCGCTGATTTTGATTATCAGGCTAGCTTGAAGGCAGTTACTTGCGATTCGGTTGTTTTTAACGTGGACTACCGCAGTGCGCCGGAGGCNAAAGCTCCGAAAGGAATACTNGACTGCATAGCTGCCGTTCACTTTATTTTTGAAGAATTACTCGCACGATTTAACGTGGATTCGAAACGCTTATGCTTAAACGGCGAAAGTAGTGGAGGCTATTTGGCGGTGGGGACNGCGATGGAACTAGCAAAGACTGGAGAGGCGGACANGATAAAGCTTCTGGTTCCAGANGTGCCNGCAATCAGTGCCCACTGGATAANGCCTGATGANGGGTCGCCAACACATTGGTCTCGGAATGAAGTCATGAAGGCCTCTGGAGATGGNGGACACCTGGAAACTGTGAAAATGCTCTGCCGTGACTGGAAACAACAGTTTTCAGACTTAGACCCTTGTGTTTTTCCAGGGGAAATGCCCGATGAGGTGCTCAAAAAATTACCTGCGTGTGTGATTTTGACAAACGAGCACTGTTTTCTTCGAAAGGATGCTGAACTCTTTGCATCAAGGCTTTTAGCCCACGATAAACTATTGGATTACTGCGTACGTCCTGGGATAAGTCACTACAGTGATATACCAGGTTTATATAGTGACAAGTCGGGTATCTTTTCTCAGGTTTTAGAAACTTATCTATAGGCTTGTTGGGTAAACAGGTAACATGTTCAAATTAATTGGCTTCGTAAAGTAGGAGGTTGGAATGGATATTGGTTTTTTATCAGCGGTTGAGCTTGCGAAAAAAATCCGTGAGAAAGAGATCTCCTGTGTCGAGCTGCTCCAACATTATTTGTCGCGGGTGGATAAATACAACGAATCCATCAACGCGATAGTCGTTGACCTTAGGGAGCAGGCCTTAGAGGAAGCTAAGCGCTTAGATAACATGGTTGCTAGCGGAGAACCTCTGGGACCTTTGCATGGGGTGCCTATGACCGTGAAGGAATCATATAACGTTTCTGGAACCCCAACGACCTTTGGTAACCCGGCCTTTAAAGATAACGTTACCAAAACGGACGCTGAATCTATAAAGAAACTAAAGCAGGCCGGCGCAAATATTTTTGGTAAGACGAATGTCCCGCTTGGCCTGGCTGATTTTCAAAGTTACAACGACATCTACGGGACGACTAATAACCCATACGATTTAGAACGTATTCCGGGAGGATCGTCAGGTGGTTCGGCAGCAGCGCTAAGTGCAGGTTTGACCGGTTTGGAAACGGGATCCGATATCGGAGGATCGATTCGAAACCCGGCACACTTTTGTGGGGTTTTTGGTCACAAGCCCACCTACGATTTATTGTGGGGTAAGGGGCACTCTCCTATTGAAGACAATCGAGCTTTTTCGGATATATCTGTGATCGGCCCGCTAGGCCGCTCCGCTATCGATCTGGACGCCTCCATCAGGGTAGGCGCAGGTCCTGATTCGATAAGAGCCCGGGGTTACAAACTGGATCTACCAGAATGGAAAGGCAGAAGTATCAGTGAGCTCAAGGTTGCTGTTTGGAAGAATGACTCCCTTGCACCGGTTACACGAGAAACTGAGTCTCGGGTGGAGCAAGTAGCGGAGGCGTTGAGTAGCGAAGGGGCAAAAGTAGATGAGGCCGCAAGACCTGGATTTGATCCGGATTATAGTCATGAGATTTACGGCCGCCTTTTACATTCTACTATGGCCGCACGCATGCCGGACGGGGATTATGAGAGCTTAAAAAAACACGTCGATGAATTAGACCGAGAGGATCAGAGTGAGGTTGCTCGAACCCAACGAGCTCAAGTATCAAGTTTTAAAGAGTGGGCAGCAGCGAATGAGTTGCGTCACCGCATCCGGTGGCAGTGGCATGATTTTTTTGAAAACTATGATGTGCTGTTAACGCCGACCACGCCGACTCCTGCTTTTAAGCACGATCATCGGAAATTCGGCGACAGAACGCTCATGGTTGATAATGAAGAGCGAAATTATTTCGAAGGCGTTTTTTGGGCAGGATTGTCAGGGGTGGCCTACCTGCCCTCTACAATTTTACCGACAGGCCTGGGGGTTGATGGACTGCCTATCGGGGTGCAAATCATTGGGCCCGAGTACTCGGATCTCGTTACCATTGGGCTTGCCGGTGAGCTTGAAACAATGGGCTTTAAGTTTGTTCCACCCAAAAATTATATCTAGCAATTGGTGACGAGAGATCGTGCTGCTTATTTTTTGCCAAAATTTGCGAGTCTCTCTTCCATGTCGGGACCTCGTCCAGGGCTATTGCTTCTCTCCCATAGCAGACCTTCCTGCAGAGTATTGTCGAGGCCTCCGTTAATGAGCATTTTATCTGCCCTCAAAGTAAACCAGGAGTTTTCCAGGAAGCTCTTTGCCATGGAAATAGTCTCTTCCAGCAAAACCTCGTCGGCGACGCACCGATTAGCAAGACCCATTGAGACCGCTTCGCTGCCGTTAACCACACGACCAGAAAACATCATTTCTTTTGCGGCCAATAGCCCAATTCTTCTAGGCAAGCGTTGACTCATTCCCCATGTGGGCGATAAGCCCCATTTGCCATGAGTATCTGAAAATTTGGCGCTTTCGCCAGCAACCAAAAGATCACAGGACAATGCTAACTCTAAAGAGCCGGTGTAGCAGTGGCCTTGTACGGCTGCGATAACTGGCTGTGGTAGTCGTTCAATTGCATCGAGGGTTTCTGCTTGGAAGTGTGCAGATGGAGATCTTTCGCCTGACTGAATTGCTTTTAGATCATTACCGGCAGAAAACGAACGTCCTTCACCACGCAGAATTACGCAACCAATTTCTTCGGTCTGAGAGGCAATGCTGTCGATATGTTGCCGAAGCTCTATAAAAAGGCTGGGACTTAGCGCATTCAGCGCTTCAGGTCGGTTGAGACTTAAAATAGCGATTCCGTCCGAGTCTTCACGTGTTACTAATGCCATTTGTATCTCTCCTCCTTTGAACGTCACTTATTTAACCCTAGAAAGGAAAGGAAGTCACCGGCCTCACAACATACTATTGGGTTGTTACGGAGCGTGTTGCTCTTGTTTGTTTTTCTTTCTGCTTCGTGTTTAATCGGGAGTGTTTTTAGAAGTGGTTTGCTTGGCTTTTAATAGTTTATGGACGAAGAACAAAAGTATTTATTTGATTTGTTTGGTTTTATTGTCATGCGCGATGTTTTGACTCAGGAACAAATATCAAAACTTCGCTCAACTATTCGCGGTGGCACCGAGCAATTTCCTCCGGTTCCACAGTCTGAGGGGCCGCTCCATTGGGACGTTATTTGGCGGGATTTATTGGACTTGCCTGTTATCTCAGAGCTCTTAGAGTGCCTAATAGGCAATCCGAACCTTTTAAAAGCTCGCAAAGAGAAATACGAAGTGCCCCTGCCAACGTTCAGACTTGACCACATCAATGTTCATACCCACGTACAAAAAGGTTTTCAGGGCGGACGGTTGCACGGCGGATGGAACGGTACAGCCGGATTATATCGATATGATAACGGTGTAATGTATAACGGTTTAACGACTGTCAGCTTTGAGCTCTTCGATACCAAACCTAATAATGGGGGTTTTGCATGTATTCCGGGCTCCCACAAAGCTAACGTGCAATTACCTGAAAAATGGCGCAACCTAAGCACAGGAGTCAATGAATGTATTGAGCGGGTCGCGGCGAAACCAGGTGATGCGATCATTTT
>PBUF01000145.1 GCA_002727775.1 Gammaproteobacteria bacterium | reverse complement strand
CGACGGTCGGTTAGTGGTAAAACAATATTGAGTGTTGGGTACTCAACCAGTTTTTAAGGTGTCGCAGGCCTCAGATAGCGTCATACAACTGACACTGGACAAATCTCGCGTTAATTTGCACTCCGAACACCATAGCTTTGTAACTGGCATGAAGTGGACAACGAACCCTTCCAATCCTGCATCTATGACTTTCGAAAATACGGTCATGATTGACGGCGAGCTAACGGATAACATTGCTCAAATCAAAAGGGTAAACTAGCCTAGCCTTAAACTAAAAGCGCGAAACCAGGGAGCCTTGAACTTTAATCACACTTTCAAGGCTCTCACCGATCAAAACGACATCTCGAATCAAAAACGCCCTAACAGGCTCTTGATCCTTGTTCTCAATAACTAACAAAAGGAGTTTTCAATGCGCTACGCAATCCTGACCACAGCACTTTTTCTCATCTCATTCACCCAATTCGCGACTGGAGATGATCACCCCATAATCACCATCCCTTCTGAATCTCTTTCAGTGAAGGGCGAGGTAACCAATTTAGAACTCACTGATACGGGTGGTGTCATCTCTGTAAAGGCAATCGCTGGAAAATATGGGCTCGTGTTCATCACCTATAACATGAGTACAAACCCTAATTCTAAAACACAAGGCACTTTCACGGGTCGTGGCATGGGCATTGACGACACAGGAAACAGAGAGTTTGCCCAACGACGAGGAGTGTGGACGAGAGAGGGCACTCTGCTAACCCTTCATTCACTCGACGATTTGACAGACGGCACTCAAAATCTCTGTAAATCTGAGCTAAACCTCTCTAGCGGAGAGTTTGAGATGACATTCTATCCAATGTAAACCGCGGGCCTTAGCCGGCTCAGCAAAACACTGAGCCGGCTAAGCACTCCGTACCGTTTTTACCAAGGATCAATTGAACGTTCAAAAGCAGGCGCTATAAATCTCTTAGCAATGGAACGACCTCTTCGGCAAACAAACGCAGGCTACTGTTCGCCATATCGACATCAACGCCAGGCCAAATCGGGAAAAAGAAATANCGCTCGTANGGCGCGGCCAGAAATTCNTTTTTNATNAGCTCCGCAATNTCTTCNGGAGTNCCCACGCGATAAATACCNCGNGCNTCNAGATCNGGTANATCTTTAGGTGGTTCCCCAAAGATCGACTCNCCTGCCTCAGANAACCAACTGGCNTATAACCTTATCTGATAAAGCGCATGTTCNGACAATTTAGTCCAATCCTTNGCAGGTTCTCGGGAACAAAAAATAAAACGTCCAGCCGAAGCGATTCTCGGATTCTCAAAGTCTTTACCATATTCTTTTAGCGCTTCTACGTAGGCCGCCCTACCTTCCGGACCTCCTCCAAGCAGACCATCACCGATTCGCGCGGCGCGCTTTATGGCCTCACCTAAGTGAGCACCAACCCAAAAAGGAATTCCTGTTTCGTTAGCAGGTTTTGGCGTGCACCGAACTCCCTTAAAATTAAAGTGTTTCCCGATGTAGTCGAATTCGGTCTCGCTCCAACACAGTCGTATTATTTCGAATGCCTCCTCCGTGATGCTACCTCTNAATCGGCGATTAACGCCAAAAGTCTCGAATTCCTCTCGTCTATACCCGACGGCCGCCCCGAACATAAACCTGCCATCTGATATGTTGTCTACCACAGCGCAATCTTCAGCAATTCTTATTGGGTGATGAAAGGGCATCAGCAAGATATTGGTTCCCACATTAATCCGGTCTGTTTGCGCGGCAACGGCGCCAGCAAATGGAAGTANCGATGGCAAATAACCGTCATCTACGAAGTGGTGCTCGGANAGCCAGACATCATCTAGTCCTAGTTGTTCNGCTAATCTGATTTGCTCGAGAGTCTGCCTATAGAGTTCCGGTGTGCGCCTGCCCGANTTTNTAGGGTTTCTCAAATCATAATGAACGCCAAATTTCATCAACCAGCACTCCGAACGAAGCTTTTCCAAAATGATGACGNAGACATGCGATGTACTCCGGAAAAGTTGGTCTAAAAATAGCTAATAAACAACCATGCAGCGAACTTCTATGCTCCATCGATCTGGCGCGTTTTCCGGTGTTTCGGGATCATCAAAGGCGCTATGAAAGCTAAAGGTACAGGGACCGTCTCCCTGACGATCCGATTGCTCGCCATTACTGGTTGCCAGAAGACCAGCAGAATCCCATTGCTTTATTAACAGCGCTTCACTTCGCATCATGGCCGGATAACTATAAAACGTATGTCGCTCGGCGTGTTTAGCCCAATAATTTTCTCCCACCCTATCAGGCATGTGGATCTCAAATACAACAAGATCCTCGGGCTCAACACTCTGGCCGTCACAAAGTGCCAGCGGATGAGTCGAGACTGGGGTAGATTCTATATTCCTCCAAAGGTTGATGATCGCAAACCGACCGTCTTTGGACAAAGCGCGCTCAGCGACCTCTTTNGGAATCAAACCCTGCCCCTNCGGAATATGATCTCTTAAAGTATCATTAACGCTAGGCNGCTGAGTGAGTTGCANGAGCCTTTCCCGAGAAGAACGCAATGTGTAATCACCATGAACAATGTGGGCCGGTCCTTGCACGTCCTGTCCACCTTTNACCTGGCGCTTCTCTCTCAACCCCCCAGCAGATCGAATNTTATGATCAAACGCCCAAACTTCCGCTCCCGTCGCTTCTCCTANTATTCTTTCGCAGTCCTGATAGTAGCCTCCTATTACGTCCTGNTGATCCAAAAAGTCATAATCCTTTACAGGGGATTCGATAAGTTCAAACCCATTTTTATNAAGCGTCATCGATTCCGATCGGGGAAGCTCCCTGGCGTTGTTTACCGAGAGCTCAAAGGGCTCNGTTGAAACGCCCTCACTTTCCACAAAATTACCTCGATCGTCCCGAGTCATTCGCACCAAATCATTTCTAAACAGAGACGATTCAGTGTCACTTGTTAGAAAATGGAAAACACCCGACATCCCAGCCATACTTTCTGCAACGGTCATTGGGAACTTTGCTCTCTGTTTAAGGACATTGGATCATCCGAAAACCAATGCGCATTGATCCGATCCACATAAGTTACAAGATTATTTTGATNCAACGCAGCCTCCTTTAGAAGAGAAGTATACGGAGCATTCATAATCTGCCACAAAAAAGCATAGGTCGTAGCATCTACAGACGTCGCTTCCTCACCNAGAAAGTATGACTGATCACCCAATAATACAGAAAGAGCATCTATATCCTCTTTGGCCCGCGAATCAAGTTCTTCGTCAGTAAAAGCACCCACTCCATGCTCGAGGCATTTGCGTCGACTCTCATCTCTAGCACCTTCATAACTCGCCTGATCTAGGTCCTTGAGCATCCCTGGAGTGTCCCAATAGGGATTTTCTGGAGACCACCAACGTTCTCGAGCCATGACCCACCAGATATGTTCTTCTACCATTCGCTTAATTACATGGCCANTCGCTTTCTTACCCGGAGNGAGAGACGAATCCAAAGAATCACCGAAGTTTTTCTTCAGGTAATCAATAATAAAACTCGANTCCGCCACTGTATTACCGTCGTGCTCGATGTAGGGTAACTTACCTTTCGGCGCAGTTTCNGCAAAACCCATGCCTAGACTCTTAGTTTNGAACTCTATTTCTGCCATCCTCAGATAAGTTTCGACTTTAAGTACGAACTGACTGATACAGCCAAATTTTTCCCATGCAGGACCAAACCGAAAAAGTGTGACCATTCATAACCTCCCTACGCTCTAATCAGATACCGACTCTCAGTAACCATTCTTAAAACGACCACCGGAGAAATCTCGGCTCTGCATCTTAGCCTAAAGAGGATGAGGCAGAAAGCACCTCCCCATCGTCATGACAGCTTATCCGGCACATAAAGCCACCTGAAATCTTGGAGGTCTCTCATCGCCGCACACTAGACTGGGTTGAAGATGACATTCGTTAGAGCTTAGGGTTAAATCAGATCTTAGACATTCTGATAAAACAACAACAAAAAGGATCCCGTCATGATCAATAAACTCTTAAGCCTGTTCGGCTTACTTTTAATCTCCTATCAGCTCAATGCAGCCTCTTTTAAGGTTTACGAAGGAGCGATTCCTTTAACAAAACAAGCAGCCGTTCTTGAAGCCGCCGATAAATTCATGAAGTCGGAGACCGGCAAGACATTTAAGGGTGGCTTTCACATAAACACTATTCTGGCAAATGGTATAAGCCCAGCCACCCACAATTTCGCGTTACTGATGCCAAGTCTTGAGGACATTCACAAATGGGAATCATCGCTGGTTGGAAATTCTGATATCCAAGAATTTTGGAAAGTTCTGGATCAACATTCAACACCGGTTTCTGAATTTATGGGCAGCCTGATCAAAACCTGGGGAAACGTCTCCAATGAGGATCAGTTTTGGTTGCTGACAAAATTTAGAACAACAGACCCAGCCAAAGTTGTGGCAGCCCAAGACAAGCTCGACAAAGCTTTGAGCGACAAGTTCCCAGGCCAAGTCATTCTACACGCAATTTCAATCGGCAACAGAACTGGTCGAAATAACGACTACTCCACCCATATGTTTATTGTCGGCTATAAGTCAGTAAAGGAAATGGAAAGCTGGACAAACTATATGAATATGCAACCAGCCTGGGCAGAGTATCTAAATTCGCTACGCGACGTGGTCACTTGGCAAGGATCGGAATTGATTCAGAATACCGTGATCTACGACAACGGTATGGACGTTGAGAGCTTTCACGGCCAGTAGTCACTTTTTGAACTCCGGGGCTAAAGAAATTTTTTGGCCTCGGGTTCTTAACACAACAAGCTAGGTTATAACCTCTGAGACCTTTCTAAAGGACTCTTTTAGCTAGTCGAGCAGAAATTTTTTCATCACATCAAATGCGCGAGGGTCATCTCGGTGAACCCCATGCCCGCAGTTTTCAAATAACTCAAAATTTCTTAATTCGCGTGGAATATGAGCAGCCATTTCCTCCATCCCATCAAGAGGTGTCACCGGATCAATATCTCCGGCGGTAACAAGAGTCGGGCATGTTATGGATTTCAGGCCCTTCCTGAAGTCAAATGTCCAATTTTCTCCTCCTGGTTTGGAAAAATGCTCGATCACCTGAGGCGTCCATATCGCTCTTTGCTCAGCCTCTTCGTCTCTTTCGACACGCGTATACAAGGGAACGCACTCTTTTAAGTAATTTGCAGTATTTTCCTCATTTGGGCCTCCCCAAAAATCGATTGCCACGTCTCTCGCCTTCTCGCCGCCAAAACGTTCGAACGCGTCAAAGACTCGCTGCGGTAGCATTCGAGCAACAGTACTTGCCAGAATGAGTTTGTGTAATCGATCTGGATGCCTTATTGCATAGTTTTGAGCGACAAAACCACCAAAAGATAGTCCTAGTACAATAGGTTTTTCTACACCCAAGGCATCGATAAGCCCCCTGAGGTCGTCCGCCCACTGATCAAGATTCCAATTTTTTGGTTTATCAGTATCGCTCCTGCCTTGTCCTCGGTGATCGTAATATATTAGCTGGGCAACCTCAGACAGAGGATCAAAATCGGGTTTCATCGNCGTGTGGTCCATCCCAGGGCCACCATGAAGAAGGAAAATCGTCGGNCGCTCNGTCATCGAGGTTCCAGCCGCTACCAATCCAGACCCTACTATGTCGACAAACAAACGACACCCATTGACTTCGATTCGCATGCTCACTCGTCCTTATCTAAAGGCTTCCGTCAGAGGGCCTAAATCACGCAACGCGCAAAGAACTCAGAATCCCCCTTCTTACTAGCGAATCAACTCACTTTTTCGAGCGGGGGATGTCCCAAAGCTTCTCTGTAGTTGTTATGAAAATGGTGGAGTGCCGGTTCATTGCGACCAAACATTATCTCCTTAAGCTGACCATTTTCAGCTGCTCGCTGCTGCATCTCTCCCATATCGTAGTCCTCTTGTTCAATCGTACTACGAAAGACTTCGCGTGAACCCTCTAGCGTTGGGCCCGCATCTCGACCATCTGGATCATAAACATCGATCTCATCAGAATTTACATTCTGTTCGGCCGCGTAATCCATAGCTGCTTGCGAGTAATAGAAACTAATCTTTGTAACGGATCTGCTGGGACCTTCCTCATGAGGGTATATACGAATCAGCGTAGTAGTATGAGGACCAACGACTAGCTGAATATTTGGGAATAGGTGATACAACACAAAGGTCCCATGACTAATCTCCCATTCTGACTCGGGCATTTGCCTAAGTTGGTCAATCCCTCGACTGGCAGTTACAAAACGATGATGCCGACCAAATTCCTTGAAGTGCAGATTATTTCCATAGAATATCCTGCCCAGCGTATCCTTATGCAATTTCGCGAAATGATAGGTTTCACCAAAAGTGTCATTTGCGAACTTCCAGTTGAGGCGCTTATCAATAGTTGAGCTTCCCTGGTAGAGGTGATTTTGCATACCAAAAGAATCAAGCTCAGGGCCCAGTTCTCCTAGAAGTTTATCTAAATTGATTTCACCGTCTGCCTTCGGATGCACCCAGAGTAATCCACCATGTTCAACCGCAGGCAATTCGATTAACCCATGACATGACTTATCAATAGAACCAAAGTGATCCTCATCCGGAATTGACATCAGATCGCCTTTATTGGAATAGCTCCAGTGATGGAACGGGCACATAAACACGGATTTTTTACCTCTTTCCTCAGAGGCCACTTTAACCGAGCGATGTCTGCAAGCGTTCAAAAANGCGTGGAAATTACCTTCTTTATCTCGNGTAGCNAANATCGGNGTTCCAAAATCNTCGAGCGTAAAGAAAGAACCTGGCTCGGGCAGATCGCTGGTTAACCCAATTAATTGCGGATGATTCTGNAAAAACTCTTTCTTCTCGAGTGAAGCCATTTCCGGACANACATANGANGTCGTNGGCATTTTATATTGAACACCAGCNTCGATGTTTTTTCCTTCATCNAGCTGAGNCATCAACTCTTTNAGAATCTCNACCTGAAGCGCATGCTGCATAATTGACTCCGATTGTTAACTCTTCTCTTCAAATAGTATTCAATTTNAACGCTTTATACCACGATTGATCTGCGCCGGCGCCAACATTGGTTATGTGCACGTCAAGCAAATAAGGCTCTCCAGACGCTTGTACCTCTTTTGCACGTTTCAGCGCCTTATCAAGATCGCCAGGCTCGTTNACNTGTTGGCCTTCGATACCTTGCGCTTTNGCTAATAGAACGAAATCAATCTCAGGATCGCCCAAAAACGTCTCTGGATATTTGTTCATCTCGGCCATNTTACCNCCCCAGCGAGCGAAGTTAGTTCTCACNGTTTGATAATTCATGTTATTCCAAACCACCGTCAAAATGGGCAANCCATATCNCGCCATCGTCCAAAAACCNGANGAGCTATACATCACCGAACCATCACCAATNCTTAGCACCACNGGTCGATCTGGATTAGCTAATNGAGCACCGACNGCGGCACCCACNCCNTATCCCAAACTGCCNCCATACGCACGAACCAGACGCCATTCATCNTGCGCAAAACCAAAAGGCATTAAGTGGTCTGCAGCCATAAAGTTCTCTGATACTACCGTCGTATTTTTTGCTAAGACCTCTCCCATTCTATAACCCAGAAAATCGGGATGGATCGGATTAGCGCCTGACTCACTTGCTGCTCGGGCATTTTGCGTATCAATTCGCTCACGCGCACTCGAAGCCAATTTAGCCTTTCGACTGGACAGGTGATGAAGATTACTATCCGCCGGATTCCATTTGTTGTTGATGGCTGAGAGTCCAGATTTCACATCCGACCAGAGACTAACGTCTAAGGCAAAAGAGCCATTCAACATCGCTGAGTCATGTCCAATACCAATTTTGAAAGCACTCGGAAATCTTTCATCAGAAGCGTTAGCTCGAGTATTAGGCCGGTACCCAACACAGCATACGACATCATAGTCATCCGGAGGTAAGGCATCGACCATCCCTTGAAAATTTGGGTGACTTCTAGGAAAAGAACCGTAATCAAAGAAGCCCACTGCGACGGGAAGCCCATAATTTTCAGCCAGTTCAACAATCTCTTGCTGGGCACTTGCTTGTTGAACATCAGGACCAACCACCAACAACGGATTTTCAGAGTTCAGTAGTGCATCGTGAATCTGGTCAAGCGTCCCCTCGTCTGGAGCAACTCCTGTATTTAACGCGCGGCCAGGTTCGATAGTTGCTTCGATACCTTTCTCGTCCAGCGCTTCGCCCGAAAATGCTAGATAAACTGGACCCGAAGGCATGGTCAACGCCTCGCTGAATGCTCTTCTAGTCGCCATGGGGATCCCTTTAGCATCTCGAACCTCCCAACGTTTCTTAGTGACATCCTGCACCATGCTCATCTGAGAAAACCCGCTGCTTACGGCCAACGTGCCATGGTCTCCAAAGGACCCGTTGTCACGCAAAGCCGCAGTAACGACCATCGGAACACCATCAAAATGCGAGTTAAATAGTTGGCCTGACCCCTGTCTGGTTCCTGCAGCTAAATGAACATTAACAAAGGCAGGATTACGGCTGGCCCTGGCATAGCCATCTGCCGCAGATAATACTAGCGATTCATTCAGCAATAGGATCGGTTGGACACCCGGAACAGTCAGAAACGCATCAAAAAAACCCGCTTCGGCGCTCCCCGTGTTGGTAAATGCGTATTCTACTCCCTGAGCTACGAGCTGGTGCATCAACAACTCACCACCAGTGCCAACCACTTTTTCCTTTTTCATTTGAACCTCCCCAAAAATGAGATTTCTTAAGGATTAACCTAAACCCTGGTCACACTCTCCGAAATCTCGAATCATTTTCCTCTTCAATGGATATTAATTGAATTCTTGGCTTCATAGAAAGAGCAATACCTCCTTGTCATCGCTCGACTCTGCGACCCAATTTGGTTATTTTTGCCAAACGGCCTAGCCAGACCTTGAGATCAGACTTTGTTATGCTTTTGAGAAGACTGGGATAGCAGACGCGTAAAATTCTACCTAGACAAGTATGCAACCAAATAAACTACACGTAGAACAAATCGAACCGTCGGGAACAAGAGAAAAGATTCTCTTTGAATCTGCAAAACTCTTTGCAAGGCAAGGCTATGTCGGCACATCAACACGCGAGATCACAGAAGCAGTGGGCATAAGTCAACCGGGACTATATCGACACTTCAATTCGAAAGAGGAAATAATTCTGGCGTTAGGAGATGCCATATTAGATCCGCTCGTTGATATCATCTCCGAAGAAAGAAAACAGAGTTCGACAACAGCAGTCGCAATAACCTCGTTCATATTCCGAGTTTGTTATCAACTTGTCCAATCGCCCTACAGTGCTCAGTTCTGGATCAGTTGGCCCTATGAAGCATCCCAATTCACAGCCGCAAAGACAAAGTACACCAAAATCAGTCAATATCTCGATGAAATTGTTGAAGAAGGTGTAAACAACGGAGAATTCAGAGATATTCCGGTCGACTTGGCAAGAGAGACTATCCTTAACCTAATCATCTCCGGTGT
>PBUF01000144.1 GCA_002727775.1 Gammaproteobacteria bacterium | reverse complement strand
CCCTCTCACCATCCAAGATCGCGATCTCTATTTCTCTTTCCAACGCGTAGTGCTGAAGCCCATCGTCCGAAACGATTATATCGACGCCCACTTTTTCTAGAAGCACCGCTGCACCCGAACGGTCATGTCCCACGGCCACTTCACAACCATAGCGCTTCTTAAGCATAACCGCCTCATCACCATGATCTCGTGGCTTAGCATCCTTTTCGAGAACCGAAGCAATACCCGAAGCACGGCCTCCATAACCTCTTAAGACCACACCAGGCTTATATCCAAGTTTTCTGAGCTCGTCGACAAGCCAGCCCACAAACGGCGTTTTACCAGTGCCGCCTACAGTGATGTTACCGACCACTATCACAGGAACTTTTCTAACCAGACCAGGTTTCAATTCAACCAACAACTGATTTTTGCGCCAACGGATAAATTGACCATAAATCCATGACAACGGACGAAGCATTTGCAGCCACCAGCTTCTGTTATACCACGCGCGCTCGATACCCAGGGTCGCCCGATCCATTAGATCACCGACTCGAGGATTATTGTTTACCGGCTTTTGATGGGCTTGTTCGATTGGTTTTTCAGCCAGCTCTTCCTTGAACTGCGAGGCATAAAGATCAGCGTATAACCCGCCCTGCTGTATTAACTCAGTGTGATTTCCCTTTTCAATCACCTCTCCTTTGTCCAACACAATTATTTGATCCGCAGACTCAACGGTCGACAAGCGATGCGCAATCACTATGGTTGTTCTATTTGAGGTTAACTCCTCGAGGGCTAGCTGAATAGAACGCTCAGACTCGTTATCCAGAGCTGATGTGGCCTCATCGAGAATCAAGAGCGGAGAGTCTTTAAGCAAGGCTCTGGCTATTGCCACCCTTTGTCGCTGGCCTCCCGACAAGAGGACACCGTCGTCTCCAACAAAAGTATCCAGGCCATCAGGCAGCGCGTCGATAAAATCCTTGGCGCCAGCTCGCTCGACAGCTCGCTCAATGGCAGCATCCTCAGCTCCGCTCAATTCGCCGTACGCAATATTATTCCGCAAATTATCGTTAAATAATGTAGGTTGTTGAGAAACAACTGAAATTTGCTTACGGAGGCTCTTCAAAGCTATTTCTTTTAAGTCAATGCCATCGAACCTTATTTCTCCTTCATTTGCGTCATAAAATCTGGCAATTAGGCTAGCTAAAGTGGTTTTACCGCTGCCGGATCGGCCAACCAACGCGACGGTCCTGCCCGGCTCAACCGTAAGATTGATATTTTTTAGAACGGAAGGCAGGCTGCTCTGGTAACCGAAAGTTAAATTNCGAATCTCCANCNGGCCNACTGCATCTTTCAACTCAATCGAACCTAAATCCTCTTGTACTCTTGAATCAAGCTGCTCAAAAACNTCTTCCGAGGCNGCCAACCCACGCTGCAATTTTGAGTTCACTTCGGAAAGCTTCTTGATCGGCCTCCCTAAAAGACCCGCGAGTGCTAAAAAAGTTACGGCATCACCTGCGCTCACCTCCCCCACCAAATCAGGTCGATAAAACAAGAAGATCAAACCGCATAACGCTAATGCAACGGTCGTGTAATTGATTTGAGCGCTGAGCACACGAGTATCAGTCATCTTGTTATTTTGCTGACGATTGACTTTATTGGAGTCCATAAAACGTGATTTCTCGTACTCCTGACCACCAAACGTTTTGACCTCTCTATAACCGCTGACGGTCTCAGAAACAACGTGGGTAACATCCCCCATGGAGCCTTGAATCTTGCGACTTATACGGCGAAAACGGTTGCTAGCAAACACAACTACCAGCGCAAGTATGGGAGCGGCCGCTATAAATACGAGCGTGAGTTTCCAGTTAAGCCAAAATAAAGCGCCGAGCAAAACAACAACTTTTAGACCATCCTCTATGAGCGCTTTCAGCGCGTCGGTACCCGCTTCGCGCAGCTGCGCGACGGTAAAGGTGATCCGATTAACAATATGGCCTTGAGAGTTTGCATCATAATAAGAACTCGGCAAATCGAGCAACTTTAGGAAAAGCTCTTGCCTTAGATTAAAAATAACCCAGAAAGAAACTCTCGAGATAAGAGATTCGCCCATTATCGAGCCGATCGCTCTCACGAAGGCCGCCCCTCCCATCATAAGGGGTATCAGCGCCGATGCTCGATAACCTGGGTCATCCCATTGATCAATAAGGTCGCCGAACAGCTTGGCAAAACCCGCCTCGGCAGCGGCAGCTAAAAGAAAACCAATAATAGCTAAAGTCATCAGCGGCCAATAAGCCCCCACATAACTCAATAGTCTTTTGTAGACTTGCCAATCAGAATTACTTCTTGGAGTGTTAATTGCTGGTCCTCTTAATCTTTCTTTTGATTCGTTGTGGGTAAGACCGTTTTCATCGCAACGTTATAGAGGCCTACGCTCGATAGCGCATCAAGCGCCGTGACGACACTCTGATATTCGCTTCTGGAGTCAGCCGACAAAACGATCACTTGATTGGGGTCTCCAGGACGCGTGCTCAACAGAAGCGACTCTGCGATAGCCGATCGGTCATGCTGATCAAGCAACACCCCGTTCACAGAGTAACGTCCATCTTTGTCGACATTAAGACTTATAGCGGAAATTTCGGAATCAATACCCTCACCCGAAACCGCCTCGGGAAGCGTCAAATCGATTTTGGTTTCGCTTACAAACGTTGTAGTCACCATGAAAAAAATTAGAAGTAAAAAAACAACATCAATTAGAGGGACTAACTCCAGCGTCACCTCGGGTTTTGAGCGCAGCCTCTTCATTGTTAAAAGTTAAACACCTTATGCTCTTAGATGCCCTTGTCCAAAAAATCGATGAATTTAGTCCCCTTTTGTTCCATCTCGGAGATAAATTCCTCAACACGCCTGATAAACATCCTATGCATGACCAGAGAGGGTATCGCCACTATCAATCCCGATGCGGTCGTAATCAAAGCAGTTGATATACCCCCAGCCAACGAGACCGCGCTTTTCGACCCGGTGTCAGTGATCGTGTCAAAGACATCTATCATGCCGATCACAGTACCTAGCAAACCCAGAAGAGGAGATACCGAAGCGATAACACCCAGAGCGGTCAAGTATCTCTCGAGAATATAAGTAGCCTGGTTAAGAGATACTTCCATCGCCTCTCTCATATCTTCTCGCCCGGAACTTGCCTTCTTNAAGATGTCAAAACACACCCAACCTACTAAAGAAGACGANGCCTGAGACCTTAGCTCTTCCTCTGTATATTTTTTTCGTTTTAGTAGGTCTTGGAACCCAGANAAGCAATCCCCAGGCACGATTTTCTCTTTCTGTAAAAACCATAGACGCTCTAAACAAATCGCCAGCGCCAGAATGCTGGCCAGCACGATGGGCAACATAAGAACCCCGCCAGAGGAAACCCAATCAAACACTGATCAGACCAAGATACTGATCTANGATAAACACAGACCGAATCAGAAATTTGGTCACCAAGAGCAACCCCTCGAGGTGATAGGCCAACAAGAATGAATTAGACCNTCTTCTCGCTGTACCCAATAGTTGTCATGCAAGTTCACCGTTGGATCACAGTGCGGNGTTATGAACTGATGCACAGTCCCCAATTCTACTTCCTGTTCACCCTTTTGTAACAACAACACACCATGCTCATCGCCAGCAAACTTAAATCTGGATCCAGGGATGTCCAAAGCGACGGGTTCTACCGTTTCGGATGCAAAGGACTTATAACCACCGTCAACAGTAATCGCACCGCTTCGAGGTTGAGATATCGTTGAGCACGCTACGGTCAGAGACACATCGAANTCCTCAAAAAATTCACTTCGCTGCCCCCCAATGAGCCGATACTCCTGATCCATAAACACATAGCTGCCCACTTGTAAATCGGTCAACCGCTCCACCTCAACGTCTATGTCGTAGGTCCCAGTTCCCCCTCCAGTCACGATTTCACAATCTATATTTCTTGAATCAAGACTGTGCAACATCNCAGACACTTTGTNCCACATCAAAAGAGATTTCTCTCTNCGTTCAGCGTAACTCGCTATATGCATCAAATGACCGGAGTAATGCTGAACCCCCCTGAAAATGAAACGATCGTCTGACTCTATCCCCTCGATTATTCTCAAAANAGTTTCAAGCTCTCTTGTTCCGGTTCTACCCATCTCGATATCAACATCCACGACCACGCCCAAAGCCCGATCTGAATCAATTTCTCTTTTAAGCACGGACAGACCCATCTCACTGTCCAGCACTATTAGAACCTCTGACTCATACGATGCGACGTGATTGAGCACCTGTGCCTTCAAATTAGTGGTAATAGGTGAGGTGATCAAAATAGAATTGANCCCTGCAAGAGCCATGCANAGGGCCTCGCTAACCTTTGCAACACAAACACCAACCGCGCCTTCTGCTGTTTGCTTTTTGGCAACAAGCGGACACTTATGGGTTTTGGCATGCGGTCGAATGGCCTTACCGTTCGCTTCGGCAAATTCCGCCATCTTTTTTAGATTTTTCTCAAAAGCCGGTAAATTGAGAACAAGTGCAGGCGTGGGAAGCTCTCCAACTTCGATTGGTTCGCGGAGCAGATACTCGGATGAGGGCTTCTCTATAACTGACTGTATGGCTGAGGCAATACTCATTGCAGCAGTTTAGTTCAGGCAGATTGAAATGGCACCTCCTGATAGTACCCAAGAACCCCTGGTCTTAAAGGAGCACAAAAAAAATCTGCGCGTTAAAAATCGAGGTTTGCTTGCTCAGGCTGGTTCCTGAGAGAGGCGATCAAATGGTCACAAATCTCGTTTCCCTTCTTCCGGCTTTTGGACGTGATCCTTGGACCGTTAGATTCCCTGCACAATTGTCTCGCAATCCTCTCTGCGGCGATCATCTCAAGGTCTGTTCCGTCTTTAAATTTCCCGGCAGCCGTAAGAGAATCGGAATGCCGATTGTTTTCATCTACAAATCGGTCGACCTCATCCTTGAACAATGCAAGTGTTTTTTTCGCGTTTGGGTCAGATTGGTGGGCCACTTCCATACCAGTCTCTCAATTTGTCTCAAGTACTGTTTATTTATACAGTAATCATGTCGAGATTGCAATAGCTCCCTTAACAAGAGTTGCTGTCAATTCAGCAGGTTTATCGAGCTCTCTCTCTATAAGTAGATTTGCGAGAGGATCCTCAATCATCCTTTGAAAGGTACGCCGAAGCGGCCGTGCCCCATAAACCGGGTCATAGCCGCACTTAACTAATTCATCCAGCACCTCTGGTTCAGCCTGTAAAGACAATTCCTGGTCTTCCAGTCGAGTATTTAAATCGGCCAGGAACAAACTAGTAATCTGTCTTATCTCGTTTTGCTGAAGCATATCAAACACAATCAGCTCATCGATTCGATTAATGAATTCAGGTCGAAAATGAGCGTCCACCTCTTGTCGAACCGCCAGCTCTATCTCTTCGTACCTTTGTTCACCAGCAAGCTTCAAAATCTCCTGCGACCCCAGGTTAGACGTCATGACTAAGATCGTGTTTCTAAAATCGACAGTCCTACCTTGACCGTCGGTCAACCGACCATCATCGAGCACCTGAAGCAAGATGTTGAATACATCNGGATGAGCCTTTTCGATTTCATCAAATAAAATCAAGGAATAGGGTTTTCTACGTACCGCCTCNGTTAACACTCCTCCCTCCTCATANCCAACATANCCGGGCGGCGCCCCAACAAGCCTCGACACAGAGTGTTTCTCCATAAATTCAGACATATCGACTCTAATCATCGCGGATTCGCTATCGAATAAAGTGGTTGCGATAGCTTTACAAAGCTCTGTCTTTCCGACNCCGGTGGGCCCGAGAAACATAAAAGATGCGTTGGGNCTGTCTGGCGAAGATAGACCAGCCCGNGTGCGTCTGACTGCTTTGCTAACCGCGCTGACCGCTCTAGCCTGTCCGATCACTCGCTCATGAAGCGCTGTCTCTAAATCAGATAGTTTTTGTCGTTCATCCTGCATTAGTCTCGCCAACGGAATATTNGTCCAACGTGAGACGACTTCCGTTATTTCTTGATCCGTGACCCTGTTTCTCAAAAGTTCTCCGCTACCGCTTTTCTCAGGGTCCGACAAACTCTGTTCAAGCGCTGGAATAGTTCCATATTGTAGCTCTGACATCTTAGCGAGATTGCCATCTCTCTTTGCCGCCTCGAACTCTAAGCGAGCGCTCTCTAACTGCTCTTTTTTACCNTGCAATGATTTGAGGGCTGTTTTTTCCTCGAGCCAAATTTTTTCAAGTCGGCCGTACTCCTTTTCGGTTTCATCAATCGCCTCGGTCAAGTCATCAAGTCGCTTCAAACTGCTCTCNTCTGATTCTTTTTTTAGAGCCTCGGACTCCATCTTCAACTGCATCAGCCTCCTATCCAACCGGTCCATTTCTTCGGGCTTTGANTCAAGTTCAAGNCGAATACGACTCGCGGCNTCGTCGATCAGGTCGATTGCCTTATCAGGCATCTTTCGATCCGTAATATAACGATGAGAAAGCTTTGCCGCCGAGACAATAGCAGGATCAGTTATCTCTACCCCGTGATGTATCTCATAACGTTCCTTTAGGCCCCTGAGTATGGCAATGCAATCGTCTGCATCGGGCTCNTCGACCAACACCCGCTGAAACCTCCTCTCTAANGCGGCATCNTTCTCTATGTACTGACGATATTCATCGAGAGTGGTTGCGCCAACACAATGGAGTTCGCCTCTGGCTAGNGCAGGTTTCAACATATTGCCTGCATCCATAGAGCCCTCAGCCTTACCCGCTCCAACCATGGTATGCAGCTCGTCTATGAATAGAATGATGTCGCCTTCCAGCTCAGACAGATCTTTCAGAACAGCCTTCAGACGCTCTTCAAACTCGCCACGAAATTTAGCACCCGCAATAAGGGCACCGAGATCAAGCGACAATACACGCTTATTTCGGAGTGTCTCAGCAACCTCTCCTGCTACGATTCTCTGGGCCAAACCTTCCACGATCGCGGTTTTACCAACGCCTGGTTCTCCTATCAACACGGGGTTGTTTTTTGTCCTGCGCTGCAAGACCTGAACAGTTCGTCGAATTTCCTCGTCTCTGCCGATCACGGGATCCAGCGACCCCCGAGTTGCCAATTCGGTTAAATCGACTGTGTACTTCTCAAGGGCTTCTCCTTTTTCCCCCTCCTCCTGCTCCGTCTGAACAGAAGCTCCTCTCCTTTTCTGTTCAATCGCTGCCTTGATCAATTCTGGCGCAACATCAACTTTTAGCAACATATCCCTCAGCGCCTGCTCCTCAATCAACACACCAAGCACCTGGTCTACCGAAATATAAGCGTCACCACTTTTTCGAGCCTGTACATCGCTTTTACTTAACACCCTCACTAAATCACTTGAAAAGGAGATCTGGCCCTGGTTGTGACCAATTCTGGGGTACGTTCCCAGCAAGACTTCGAGCTGATCTCTAATCGCGCCCACGTCTGCGCCCGCTTGTTGGAGTATCCCTAGAGTTGAACTATTTTTGTCGGCTATCAGACTACTAAGGACATGCCCGGGCTCAACTGACGCATGATCAGAGCCTATCGCTAAGGACTGCGCGTCCGATAACGCGTCCTTCATTTTATCCGTAAATTTTTCTGTTCTCAAAATCCTCTCCCAAACCGGTCACGGCGATCTGCATATTAGATATAATTAGCATGCGGTCGGTTCCGTTAATTTCAAGCGCTTGTCGCTGGCAAGGTTGGACTCTCTTGTTAATATTGTTGCAATCAGATGAAGAGTAAATTTTTTAAAAAATTCGTCCCTGACGCAAAAACCCTGACTGAAAACCCTGCGCTCAAGCCCCTGCGGCACTTACTGATCAAGAAACACCTTTTTCACTTGAACAGGCGAAGCGTTGCACGCGCAACATTCATTGGGATATTTTGCTCATTTATTCCGGTGCCCTGGCAAATGATCATAGCGGCCGCGCTATGCGTCTTTTTCAGAGCCAATGTGCCGCTGGGCGTTGCACTGGTCTGGATATCGAACCCCGTCACAATGGGGCCCATTTTTTACTTCACTTACAAGCTGGGTGCTTGGATTCTTGAGATTGAAGCCAATATCACGACCCTCGAATTCAGCATCAGCTGGTTATCGACTAACTTGGTCAATATAGGTTATCCACTGCTGGTAGGGT
>PBUF01000143.1 GCA_002727775.1 Gammaproteobacteria bacterium | reverse complement strand
CTGGCCGTCAAGAGGCCTCGTGGTCGGCGCATGGCAGAGAGAACGAGGTCTACGCAGATCTGATGGGAGGGCCTGCAAACAAGGAAGCCTTTAAAGCCTTTGCAGAGAAAAGAGAGCCAGATTTTTCAAAAATATCAGGTATTTAAAGGATTCATCTAAAAAATATCTAGATTAAGGATTGCAACCTATGGCTCAGTCGGACTATTTTCCGCAACCGGTTTTTTCCAGAGACAACGAACAATCGGCTCATTCCCGAGTGTTCACAAGTCCAGGTAAATACATTCAGGGCCCTGGTGTACTCGCTAAAACAGGGCGTTATCTGAGCATCCTAAATTTTGGATCTGCCGGAATACTTGCGTCAGCTCGCGGTCATGGGAGCGAGGTGCCTGTCGTCGAGGCAAGCCTTACCCATCATGACATCTCGTACGTCAGGTCGGTTTTTGGTGGCGAGTGTTCTCTGGAAGAGATTGAGAGCAGGGTCAATGAGCTGAAACATGACTCTCCAGACTGTTTAATCATTTTAGGAGGCGGGAAGTGCGTCGATGCCGGAAAGTGTATCGCGCATCGTCTCGAGATTCCGGCGATAGTCGTTCCAACCCTGGCATCGAACGATGCGCCTTGCTCGGCACTGTCAGTGGTTTACGCGCCAAGTGGCGTTTTTGAAGGGGTTGTCGAATTTTTTCCCAGTAACCCCGCGATGGTCATTGTTGATACGGAAATAGTGGCTAAAGCACCTGAGAGGTTCCTGGTCGCGGGCATGGGAGACGCGATGGCCACCTGGTACGAAGCGAAAGTCTGCATCAATAACCCCGACGCAGTGAACATGCTGGGCTCTCGGCCGACCTTGGCGGCCTGCGCGATGGGAGAGATATGCGCCCATACTCTTTATGCCGACAGCCTTGAAGCGGTCAAGTCAGTGCACTCAGGAAGTCCAACTGAAGAGCTGGAGCGCGTTGTCGAAGCGAATACATTGTTAAGCGGTCTTGGATTTGAGAGTGGGGGGTTAGCGGCAGCACATGCAGTGGCCCAAGCGTACACGAATCTGCCCGTTGTCGAAGAGAATTACCTGCATGGCGAGATGGTCGCGATGGGTTTGCTTACGCAGCTTGCTCTAGAGAACGATGAAACCGAGGCGCGTCGGGCTACCGAGTATTTTGCGAGTGTTGGTTTGCCGGTACATTACGACCAATTGTCTCTAGATCATCGCGATTCAGATGTGCTGGACGTCGTGGTTGAAGCGACGTTGAACTTTGGAGCGCTAAGCAATCTTCCATTTGACGTGACCCCAGAGAGCTTACGAGATGCTTTGTTATCAGCCAACGATCTTGGCATTAATGTTGCGCAGCAGGTTGGAGATGAGGCCTACCGTAGGCTGCAAGCAGGCTAATGCGGGGCGTCTACTGTTGGCCACAAAGCGCTGTCCCTGGCGAAANCGTAGCAGTTTTCTTTGGGCCAAACCCGAGCCGGGTATCGATCACGATCACCCGTGAGGGNCGAGAATCGATTGAAGTGNTNACTACCANTGACGTCGACTCTCCNGGNCAATCTCTACCTGCAGACGTCTCGAAAGAAGGGCTCGATTGGGCGTCCTGTTTTGAATTTNAANTANGCCAGGATTGGGCCTCAGGTTTTTATTTGGTTTCGGTTACCGATGATGAAGGTCGTGTTTCTGAGGCTTTTTTTGTGGTTCGAAGCAATGAAGTTTTAGATGCGATATTGGTGTTATCCACATCTACCTGGGCGGCTTACAATCACTGGGGAGGACCTAGCTTTTATATGGGNAGCTCCCATTCGTCTTTGCGCCGGCCNCTACCAAAGGGCTTTCTCCGCAAAGAAGATCCGATGTCGCATCGAATTGCCCAGTATATGTACTGGGATGAGCCCATGCAGGAGAAGATTCAAGCTCAGAAGTATTCAGCCTGGTGCATGGCGGCTGGCTGGGCTAATCAGGAGATATTATTTGTGCGATGGGCAGAGGAGCAGGGCTTAAACCTTGCCTATGCAATCAGTGAGGATCTGGATAAGGACCCTCGACTACTCGATGGGTATCCGCTGTATATTTCTGTAGGCCACGATGAATATTGGTCCACAGCCATGCGCGATAACGTGGAAGATTTTGTGTCTTCCGGAGGAAAGGCTGCTTTTTTTTCAGGTAATACGGCTTTCTGGCAGGCACGTTTCGAAGATGATAGACAGACCCTGGTGTCTTACAAAACGAATNTGGAGGCCGATCCATTTTACGACCCNAGCCATGCGCCCGAATTGACGAGTATGTGGTCAGACCCCCTGGTGGGTCGACCTGAGAGTGAGATGACTGGGGTTTCTTTTACCTATGGAGGTTACGCCCATATGCCTAATGCGCCCAAGGGCACGGGGGGCTACCAGGTCTGGGAACCTGACCATTGGGTTTTTGATTCAGTTGAAGCAACCATCGGTTCCGACCTTGGTGCAGAAGATGTCACCGTTGCCTACGAGTGCGACGGCTGTCCAATCGAGATAATNGACGGCGTGCCAAAACCTATAAAATCCANGGTCCCAGAAGGGTTTCGNGTTCTNGCCACGGCGCCAGCTCATTTATGGGAGACTCAAGAAGCGCCCACAATGCCTGATGGTTACATCGGNGAATTAAATTGGGTGGCTACTCGTCTGGGCGGAGAAGACACGGAGTCGGTAAGAGCGAAGTANGCGGAGGGTCACGCGGTGATGGGGGTTTTCCCCAAAGGCAAAGGNGAGGTCTTTACTACNGGNTGNACTGACTGGGCCTACGGNTTGNAGCAACAGGATGTTTCAACCGTCACGCGTAACGTAATCGATCGATTTNTGGNTCGATAAACCGAGCACTACTNGAGAGGGGAACTCATGGATTTGAATTTGGCTGGTAAAAAGGCGNTGATAACCGGCGCNTCAAAGGGCATCGGNCTTGCTATCGCAAANCGGTTNGCNATNGAAGGTTGCTCGGTNNTTTTNGTTGCNAGAAGTGANGACGACCTGAAACAGGCTCAACGGGACATATTAACGACAGACCAGAGTGTCGGCGTCGACTATCGTGTGGCGGATTTGTCCAAGACAAACGAGGTTAGTACCCTCGCCAAGGAACAGGCGGATATTGATATCCTGGTCAATAATGCTGGCGCCATTCCTGCTGGAAACATTAACCGTGTTGATGAGGTCACCTGGCGTGAGGCGTGGGACCTGAAACTATTCGGCTATATTTCGCTCTGCCGCGAAATCTATGCCAGCATGAGCGCCAGGCGAGATGAGCCAGGGCAAAGAGTAATCTTAAATATTATCGGTGCGGGCGGTGAGCGACCCTCGTCGGGTTATATTGCTGGCGCTGGAGCTAACGCAGGTTTAATGGCAATCACGCGAGCAATGGGCGGCGTCTCCCGAAAACACGGTATTCGTGTATTGGGTATTAATCCTGGACAGATCGTGACTGAACGCCTGGAAACCATGCAGCGAGTTCTCGCTGAAGAAAAATTTGGTGACGCTGAGCGCTGGAAGGAAGTGTGGGATCCCAATTATCCGCCCGGACAGGTCGAACACATAGCCGATGCTTCAGCCTTCCTTGTGAGCGANTTGTCNTCAAATACAACGGGGACGATCATCACGATAGACGGAGGGCATTGTGCACGTTGAGCAGGTTCTCAAGATATAACCGATTGGACTTGTTTGCGGCCAGCTAACGAGATAAAACNAAAGAAAACTAGCTTAGAAAGGANAAGGCAATTGAGTGAAGTAGCATTAATCGTNGGNGGNGGACCTGGGATCAGCGCGAGTTGCGCNAGACTCTTTACACAAGAGGGCATGAAGGTGGCTGTNGCNGCNCGAAATCCCGAGAAATCTGNCATGAAACGTNTAGCGGANGACTATGGGGTCGCGTGTTATGGCTGCGACGCGAGGGAGCCGGANCANGTGGCGTCGCTTTTTNAATCGATTGAAGATGACCTAGGAAAACCTGACCTTGTCGTTCATAACATCGATGGCAGAACNCCTGATATTTTCAGAAAGTCGATAACGGAAGCAGATCCTCAGTTGGTCCTGGANACGATCAGGAACTCAACCTACAGCGCGTTTTTGGTTGGGCAGCAAGCCGCGTCATCAATGCTGTCCAGAAAGACTGATTCCGCGGATGCGCAGCTGGGGACTATTATTTTCACCAATGCCAGCGCGGCCTTCAAGGGTTATCCAAACAGTGGGGCGTTTGCGATGGCCTCGCACGGTAAATCGGGCTTAGCTGAGAGCATGGCAAGAGAATTGATGCCTCAAGGAATTCACATCGCCCATGTGCCGATTGATGCCGCGATTGGGTGGACGCAGGAAGATGGTGTCCGTAGACACCGGCTTGCAGGAGACAGCGAGAATGACAACATGGCCGATCCTGATCGTATCGCTGATACCTATCTTCATCTTCACCGACAACACCGCTCCACATGGACTTTTGAAGTAATCATTCGTCCGTGGTTGGAAAACTGGTAGCAGCATCGAAGAATTGGGAAACAAATTCACTAGGATTTATTGGGAGTAATTTGGAAATGGAAATACACGGACACTGTGATGATCGATTTGGCGGAGTACTCAAGGCCTTCGAGAATAATTTCGAGAACAACGGCGATATTGGTGCCTGCTTTGCTGCCACGCTAGAGGGCGAGTACGTCGTGGATATATGGGCGGGTCATCAAGACAAGGCGAAAACACGGCCCTGGCAAGAACACACCATCATCAATGTGTATTCGACGACCAAAACGATGACCTTCATTGTCGCTCTGATGCTCGCAGATAGAGGCGAGCTCGATTTGAACGCACCGGTCGTTAAATACTGGCCTGAATTTGGAGCAAACGGAAAAGAACAGGTTCTGGTAAAACACTTTCTGTCACACTCAGCAGGTCTGCCCGGTTTCAGCCGTCCCTTCACTAATGAAGAACTCTACGACTGGGATTTTGCTTGTGCAGATCTGGCGGCCCAGGAAAGCTGGTGGGAAGCTGGCTCGCAGAGCGGTTACCACGCAATCACCCAGGGTTATTTGATTGGTGAAGTGGTCAGGCGAATCACCGGTAAATCTTTTGGCACCTACTTTAAAGAAGAGGTCGCAGAAAAGATTGGCGCAGACTTTCACGTAGGAGTTGATCAAAAGGATTTTGGACGGATAGCCGATCTGGTAGAAGCTAACGAGACCGCCGACATCTTGGAGATGGATCCGGATTCGATTCCAGGGCGAGTATTTTCTGGCCTCGACATTACACCAGAAAACTCAACCTCTACTTCAGGTTGGCGTCAGGCGGAGATCCCGGCTGCTAATGGTCATGGGAACGCTCGCTCAGTCGTTAGAGCCCAAACTGCCATGGCCAATGGCGGCAAAGCCTTTGGAGTCGAGCTACTGTCTGAGGCAGGTTGCCGACGAGCTCTTGAGCCACAGACCGACGGCACTGATCTCGTGCTGGGTCTTCCGGTTACTTTTGGTATGGGATATGCGCTTCGTAATGAGGCAATGCCGATGGGGCCTAATCAGAATACGCTCTGGTGGGGCGGGGCAGGTGGCTCAACGATTGTCGTGGACCAGGACGCACACCTTTGCTTTTCCTATGTCATGAATCAAATGGACAATCACATAGTGGGCGACCCAAGAGGTGTCAGTCTGGGTTTCGCCCTTTTTGACGCGCTATAACGTATAGCGCGCAACGAGAGGCAATACCTCTTTAGCTCAAATATAGGGGCTAGTGGTTCCACCAGGGTCGATCTGAGAAAGCCCGAACGTCGATTTCAAAGGTCCAGGAGGAACGATGCTGCTGGGCCAGATGATAGTAGGTTTCAGCAATCTCTGCTGGCAGGATTAGACCATCGTGCTCCATGCCCTTGGTCTCCCTTAACTCCTGATAGCGCTCAGCCCCGAGCATCTTGCCCAGCGTGTCTGGCGCATCGACTGCTCCGTCTACGATTACGTGCGCCACGTGGATTCCTTTTGATGAAAACTCAGCATTGAGGCTTTGACATAACATTCGNCGCCCACCCATTGCGGCTGCATGTGAATGTTGGCCAGCGTTGCCTCTTACNGCCGCNGTTGCNGATGTAACTAAAATNCTGCCCTTACCGCGCTCTTCCATGTAGGGNCAGACCGTTGAGGCCGTCCGNAATAGCGCAAAACACGCCATGCGCCAGCCCATCTCAAAGGCTTTATATGAGGTGTTTTCNAGCGATCGGTCACCAATTTGAGCGCCCAGGTTAAAAATTACGGTATCGATACCGCCAATATCTTTTTCTATTTCTGTAATACGCTCTTCGATGCTGTTTTCATCAATTGCGTTTAAAAGGTATCCAGAGGCAGAGCCTCCGCTGCTTTCTATTTCAGAAACCATTCTGTCGAGCCCTTCCTGATCAGTTCTTCTGCAAAGGACCGAGTGATATCCCTCCGAGGCGAATTTTTTCGCAACGTTACCGCCAATTCCCGCTCCTGCGCCGATGACCAAACATACTGGTTTCATTAGCTACTTCTCCTCAGTTTGTTAGTTATGAACTTGCCGTTCGAGTCAGACCAATTTTATGGCAATTTACAGTGGCTCACCATGCTCGCTGGCTATTAGGTTAGAACAATATCGCTAGTTTCAGGCGAAAGGATCAGAAGAAAATCCTCTAGAGCGCAGCGATTGAACGTCCTCTGGTAACACTAACCCTTGTTTTACAAGCTGGTCCACAGCCTGATTCCAACGTGTCGCTCGATCATTTTCCCGAGGATAGAGTTTATTAAGCGCCAACTCATCGAAGGGTTTAGTTTCGCCAGAAAGCCAATTTGGATTCCCAAGACCGCCCGTGCGTTCGCCTCGGTAGCTTGCAATGGGGGCTTCCAGCTCTGGCACGCGAATTCCGCCAATGGCATTACCAAATTCATCTCTCTCGATAGGGTTTTCGATGTCATCTGTCATGGAGATTTTTGGAACGCTGACCGGGACTTGACCCTCTCTGATCCAACTAACCATGGCTCTTATGGCAGCCGAATCAATATAACCCCACTCAATTGCATTTCTATCCTTTGGCGGCGCGGGTAATGATACGCCGTCACGTTTCATGATCTGCGCCATGATATCGTTTCTCGCCGGACTACCGTGCGAGGCTCCAGCTATCTCCCAAAACCGAAAGCTGCTGGTTTCGGCCTGCCTTACAGGGAAGTTATAGCGAGCCTCACACTCCGTGGCTAACGAGAGTATAGGAACATTTAAGTCATCTCGGATTTGACACATCGCAGGAGATAATTCGTTATCGGTCGGAGCAAAAAGACCCATCAACGGTATTTCCTCTATCGGCGGGCAGATACCCCAGTGAACGATCAAATAGAATCCGTCGAATACCTTGGAGCTGCTATGAGCAGCGTTAATGTAGGAGCCTAATCGCATCGCCGACTGGGATGCGCCTGACGCGATCACGATGTTCGGCTTTAGTCCGCCCATCAACCGTTGATCGCCTGCTTTTACTAAACGACCGGCTTGGGTAAAGATGTCGTAGGACCACGCATCGCCCGGATGGTTTAGTGAACCATAACGCTCGGGATCCCAATCTCTTAAGCCTGGTTGTGTTTCTAGAGTCTCGCTGTCGTCCGCGCTGGTTACTGGATTACCATCGATTGCGACTTTCTGTGTTGTCACCCCGATCCAGGCGTATCCTCGAAATATCTCAGGGTTAAGAGGCGCTCCCAAGTCGAAGCCCGCCGTCACATTTTGCCAATTGACCAGGGCAACGCCATTAAAATCTTTGGCATCAATTGGTCTGACTACAAAAGCTCGTGTTACGTACTCGGCCTTTTCGCCTGGCTCGCAATCCCAGTCTCCAGTCCTTGGCGCACTACCGCCATCTTTTAGCTGGTATCGATGCGCAATGCCCTTGAGCAAGTACTCTTCCATCATGTAGCCGTGACGACCGACTTCTTCGACCGGAGACCCAAAGGGTCGGTTGTGGCGACCCCCAGATAACGGGCCTATTAATTGCGGCTCGCTCGAAGCCACGCTTTGCGAAGACCACATGCCAGAGAAAAGTGCTGCAGGTAATGCGGTTGCCAAGGCCTTGTTAAAACTTCGTTTTGTTAACTTCATAATATTTAACTTTCCTATTTGGTGCTTTGAGAGGGTTGAGGAGCAGCTGGTCGGTAATAGGGCGTTCTTCGGCTTTCATCAAAATCCAGTATTGTCAGTCTCTCCATCAAGCGTCTGTGTGGCCAAAAATCACCGCTGGCGCAGTGTAGCACCGCCCGGTTATCCCACATGGCAAGTGATCCCGGTTCCCATTTAACCCGGCAAGTGTATTCGGGTCTTCCTTCCTGTAATTTCATTTCAAGAAGTAGCCTTTTTTCTTCATCTTCGGGCACCTGGTGCTCTTCTGCAAAACGCCGAACGAATCCTTGCTGAACATACAATACAGTCTTCCCTGTCTCTGGATGAGTTCGTGCGACTGGATGAACCGCTTCTGGCGTCACACCATCCATTTGATGACCGATAGTCCCAACATGCACTGCAGTTAGGCNTTCAACACGCNTCTTTGTGTCCAAAGAAAGGCCTTCCCACATCGCATAGCAGTCACAGAAACAGGTGTCCCCTCCGATAGGAGGCGCNTCGCGNCACATCAGTATCGAGGCCATGGGNGGTCNTTTCTGCCAGGTCGCATCGCAATGCCAGTTGGAGGCCACGTTGGGCACGTTTTCATCAGAGGGCAGGATCAGCATATTTGGTATGTCTGGGTCCCTTACCTGCTGGTTCAGATCATAGGGGGAATTAGGCACGTGTTCTGCCTCTCCAAAAGGTCTGCCCACTTCTCCAAAATAACTTGCAAAGTCGACCATGTCCTGGCGACTTAAATGATTTTGATTTCTGAAAACCAGTACTCTACGTTCCAACCACAGTTCTCGAAGGAACGTGACCATGGACTCTTTTTTTAAGTCCTGGGATAAATCAATCCCATGAACAATCGTTCCTATACTAGGTTGTACGGGTTCCAACTTGAGATTAACGCCATTAATGGTGACTGGCTTATAAAAGAGATTTGCGAAGGAGCCCTGAACGAGGTCTTTATCTTGATCCATTATCCCGGACATCAAGTCTTCGCGGTTAGCTGCGTTTGGATATCTGACCTCTGCCATAGTCCCCATGGATGACGATTTAGAGGGCGCCTTGTTTGCTTTCGCGCGATCCGCTCTGCTGACGTAAAGCGGATCTTTCCTTAGTTGTTCGTAATAATCCTCCGACATGGCATTCTCCCCAATCCCTATCTTTTAAGAGTCGCATAAAGTGAACTTCATATAAATCTTCAATTAACCTCTATGAATTAGCCGTGTATTCTGCAGGTTTCCTATTTGCGGTCTTATAAGGGAGGGCCAGATGAGCGAAGAATCGGAACAAGATCAGAATTTTATTGATGGGTGGCCCATGAATACTCCACTGGATATTCGAATGGGCCTGACAAAGGAAGAGGGAATAAATCATCCGCTGCGCTGGGGTATTATCAGTGCGTCAGCGATCGCGTCAGACTGGATTAAATCTCTGCAGGATGTGCCAGGCGCCTCGACCGTTGCGATTGCCGCGAGTGATCTCGATAGGGCAAAAGCCTACGCTGAAGCTCATGGCATCGATAAAGCCTACGATGACTATGAAGCGCTGTGTCAGGATCCTGATGTCGATATAGTTTATATCGCTTCCAAGACCTGGAACCATCACCGGGATCTGATGACCGCGATTGAGGCAGGCAAACACGTGCTTTGTGAAAAACCCTTTACCGATACGGCAGAGCAGGCACGAGAAGTTTACGAAGCGGCCGATCGAGCCGGTGTCTTCTGTCAGGAGGGTATGTGGCTGCGCTTTTTCCCTGCTGTAGAGCATGCGCGAGCGTTACTTGAAAGAGGAGATATTGGGCCTCTGCAGGTTGTCCAAGCTGACTACCCTGATCGGGTCTACGCGCTCAATCCAGCANTNCTGGGNTATGGTTCTGAAGAGATGCCNNTGNTTGCNGCGGCCGGTAGAAGNGTAAAGCCTCAAGANTATGCGAAGGACTTGTATTCTGCCCATGGAGCGCCGCCCAGTGCTGCTGTGTTGCAGTATACGAACCAGCAAGGTATCGCGGTGATCACATTTCCAGCCGGTCGCTTTATTGAAGAAACACAATTTATCGGGACAAAAGGTCGAATCACTTTGAATACACCTTCGCATCATCCCGTGTCGTTGACTGTAAGTACCGGGCGACCTCCAAGGTCCGGCTCTCGCAAAGACGAAGGGAAGCCGGTCATGGAGCTCGACCCAAGCAGAGGATGGGTCGGAGATTGGCAGGAAACTCATTGGAATCAAGATCGAAACCCAACAGGCGGACCCTTTAATCAAGTGCAACGTTTTGAATACCCCATCCCCACGCCCGCTCCGATTACTCGGGGTCAACCCGCGGGCTCGAGATGGACTGGCGAAAAGCTGATCAAATACAAAGGCTGGACCTGGAGTGGAGGGAATCAACACGGCTTCATTTACCAGGCTCAGGCGATGCACAGAGCCATGGAGGCTGGGCTGAGTGAGTTACCTCAATTCACGAGAGCGGAGTCCCTTCGAGTNTGCGAGATCATCGACGAGATCAATCGACAATGCGGTGCCCATGGTTTTTAATGATTTGCAATCAAACAGCGAGGTAATCCTTGAACAAAAGAGACTTCCTTAAGTACGCCGGATTAGGCATCGGTGGNGTAGGCATGGCATGGCTACTGGACCAATTTAGATTGCCAGGGATGAAACCCAACCCTTATCTAGAAGATAACTATGCGCCCGTTTCCGAGCAGTTGTTTGAAAGGCAGCTTCAGATAGTCGGCGAACTCCCGAAAGAATTAAATGGTCTTTACTTGCGTAACGGNCCCAACCCGATGCAGTCAGTGAATAACAAAAAGCATCACTGGTTTTCCGGCGAGGGCATGTTACATGGATTAAGGCTGGAGGAAGGTGAGGCGCTTTGGTATCGCAATCGACGTACCGGTGGCGCGAATACCCATGTGATTTCTCATGCCAACAAAATTTATGCGACTGTGGAAGCCGGAGGCTCGCCGGTGGAGGTTAATTCCGAGCTCGACCCATCCGGTAATAGACCCTTTGAGGGAACTTTGAAAACTGGTTTTTCAGCTCACGCCAAGCTGGATAGTTCCACAGGTGAGTTGCATGCAATNTGTTATGAATTTCCGAGAGGAAGTTATAAGGTNAACCACGTCGTGGTGGGGANTGACGGNCANGTAAAAACGACACGGCCCATAAACTTGTCGAGTCAGACGATGTTGCACGAATGTGCGATTACCAACAATTATGTTGTGGTGTTTGATCTCTCGGTAACTTTTAGCCTCTTCAAATTAACCAGAGGTTANTTTCCGTTTTCCTGGAACGACAAGCATCAGGCACGGATTGGCTTATTAAATCGAGTCGATCAAAGTAAGCNAATTCAGTGGTTTAATATCGATCCTTGCTATCTTTTTCATGTGTTCAATGCCTATGAAGATGAACAGGGCAGGGTGATCGTGGATGCCCTTAGATACGAGCGATTATTTGATGACGATTGGAATGGCCCGTTTACCGAAGAACCGCCTATGTTGACTCAATGGCTAATGAGCCCAGGAGACGGCNGNATNACCGANGNGCAGAAAGATGATCTTCCTGCTGAATTCCCCAGAGTNCATCCNGAANTNGANGGTAANAAGCATCGNTATGGTTACTGCCTGGGTACNGGCTCTATGNTCAAACCAGACTTCGGCCGTTTTNTTAAATATGACTTTGTTAAAGATTCAAGAGAGGTCTATGAATTGCCNGCTCATGAATTTGGGGCTGAACCCGTGTTCATTCCTGCNACNAATGCAACCTCAGAAGACGAGGGCTATTTAATATCTTTTGTNTATGATCAGTCGACAAACGGCAGCAGTGTGCAAATTNTNAACGCGCAACAGATCACGGAGGGCCCAATTGCNAAAGTNATGTTGCCACAAAGNGTNCCCTACGGATTCCACGGGAGTTGGGTGCCTGCCTAGTTAAAACCATCCGCGATNNCNCAGTTANNCGGCCTTCT
>PBUF01000009.1 GCA_002727775.1 Gammaproteobacteria bacterium | reverse complement strand
ATTCAAGATGGCCTGAATTAGTTGGTCTTTGTCTGACTCGAGGTCCGGAAGGCTGGGGTCGTAGTCTCGATCCCATTGAATACTTTTTGGGTTTTCTGCCTCTACGATTTGAATGACGCGTTCGAATACCTCATAGATATTGGTGGGCTTAAAGTCTGTCAGTTTGTTGGGCCCTAACATCCGATCAACGAGAAGGCCTAGTCTCTCAGCTTCACTCACGATTATTGAGGTGTATTCCTTTAGTTCAGGGTCAGGCAGTTCTTTATCAAGCAACTGAGCTGCACCTTTTATGCCTCCAAGCGGATTTTTGACTTCGTGAGCAAGTCCCTTTATCAATCTGCGAGTAGTTTCTTGTCTGACCATTGTTTGGTCATCTTTATCTATGTTCTGGAGCCTATTTAGTGGTTGGATTTCGATTAACAATCCCTTGGGGCTCTCAAGGAGATTCACGGTAAAGTCGACGGTCACGCTGGGTTGGTCAGGTAGCAACAGCTCAATACCCCTGCGAGTAAAAGGTTGTTTTTTTTCTATGGCGTTTCGTAGTTCAGGGATAAGATTTTCTGTGCCCAGTATGAGATCCTTAAATGGTTTTCCGCAGGCCTTGGTTTTCGAGGTATGCATCAACAGCTCTGACGCTGTATTAATCATTTTGATATTTAGCTTCGAGTCGAGCACTACAATTCCAGTAATTAAGCTATCAAATACTTGCGCGTATTTACTCATATTTTCTTGTGGCTCTGTAAAAGTGTTTGNGTTGCAAGGATTTCTTATAAACAAGCATCTCTTTTTTTCTTTTTTTAATGGGAGCTAGAAATTTACACTAAAAAGTCACCAAGCGTGTTGCCGTTGCATTCGATAAGAACACAAGGATGTTTCAAAAAAGGGCGCCTCTAGGAGGCGCCCATCTTGACCGAAAGTTTAGGCTAGCGCTTCTTTTGTTGTTTTNATAATTGCCGCTGCCACCTTATAGGGATCAGCGTTTGAAGCGGTTCGACGATCTTCTAATCGGCCTATCCAACCATCTTCTTTTGTTGTGACAGGAATCCTGATTGATGCNCCCCTATCAGAGACTCCATAGCTGAANGTATCTATNGATTGNGTTTCGTGATCNCCAGTNANTCTNTGATCATTNTCNGCACCNTAGATNCTGATATGGCGNTCNATATTCTTACCAAAATTTTCACAAATTTTGGTAAAGGTTTCCTCTTTACCAGATTCTCTCATCTCACCATTTGAAAAATTAGCGTGCATACCAGAACCATTCCAATCTAGCGGTCCAAACGGTTTTGGGTGCCAATTGATGGAATAGCCATATTTTTCTCCAGTTCTTTCCAGGAGGTACCTGGCGAGCCAAGTTTCGTCTCCTGCCGTCTTGGCACTTTTCGCAAAAACCTGAAACTCCCATTGGCCAGCCGCAACTTCAGCATTTATACCCTCGACATTCAATCCAGCATCCAAACAAAGGTCTAAGTGCTCATCTACACAATCTCGTCCAAAGGCATTTTTTGCTCCTACAGAACAATAGTAAGGACCTTGGGGTGCGGGGAAACCATTCTCTGGGAAGCCCGGAGGTAGATTTGTGTCGACGTCCCAAAGGAAATACTCTTGTTCAAACCCGAACCAGAAATCATCATCATCATCATCGATGGTTGCTCTCCCGTTCGACTCATGAGGGGATCCATCTGCATTTAGAACTTCCGTCATAACCAGATACGCGTTTGTCCTTTCAGGATCAGGTATAATGTAGACAGGCTTTAGCAGGCAATCGGAACTACCGCCCTCTGCTTGTTGGGTTGAGCTACCATCGAAGACCCACATAGGGCACTCTTCGAGCGTCCCACCAAAATCCGATTCCACTCGAGTTTTGCTTCGTAAGCTCTGAGTAGGCTTGTATCCATCAAGCCATATATATTCAAGTTTTGATTTCATCTTTTATGTTCTCCTAACATCTTCTAACCAGCGGTTAACACCAGAAATGAAGCAGTCCCCAATATGGTCGCTTCCCCTTTTTTGCTGTCACTACTAAAGAGCAATTTATGTGCCAGCGAGAAAGGCTCTAACTCCTTGATTTGCGATTATTTTTCCGAATTAATGCACTATTATGGTGCGATTCAAGTTAGTAGACTCTCTATGTGTTCATTTTGGTGCAATTAGCATCAATATACAAATCTCATTCTGTATTTTTGTTGGTTGAGAAGACTGATTGTCTTTCATGGTGAAGCCAAGGAGGCTTTCTTCTTAAATTCAAATTTACTCAAAACTTGCGGCTTCAACATTTCAGCCTTTAGAGTCTATTCCAGTTTTGTAACGAAAAGTGAGCCTAACTAACGAGATATAAGGGCGACAGCCTCTTTCTCTTCAGACATAATCGCGGGTTTTTAGCTTGTTAGGTGTAGGACAATTGTCAGATCAGAATGTTAGAAATATCGCGATTATCGCGCATGTCGATCACGGCAAAACCACCCTGGTGGATTGCCTGCTGCATCAAACAGGATTGTTGAACTCGAATCAGTCAGAACGGGTGATGGACAGCAATGATTTGGAAAAAGAAAGGGGCATTACTATCCTTTCGAAAAATACGGCAATTGAATATAAGCAACACTTGATCAATATCATCGATACTCCTGGGCACGCAGATTTTGGCGGAGAGGTAGAACGTATTTTATCGATGGTTGATGCGGTTTTGCTTGTAGTGGATGCCGTTGAGGGTCCAATGCCGCAAACCAGATTTGTCACTCAAAAAGCTTTCGGCTTTGGTTTAAAGCCCATCGTAGTCGTCAATAAAATCGATAGGAAGGAATCTGAACCTGACCGTGTAATAAACGAAGTATTTGATCTCTTCGATAATCTCGGTGCGACGGAGGAGCAGCTAGACTTTCCCATGGTCTACACCTCAGCTATCTCAGGACAAGCAGGGGTTGATCCAGAGCTTCTGGAAGAAAGTATGTCGCCTTTGTTAGATATGATTGTTAATGAAGTAGCGCCACCAGGCCTGTCTATAGATGGCCCTTTTCAAATGCAGATAAGCGCTTTGAATTACTCTTCCTACGAGGGTGTGATGGGTATTGGCCGCGTCAATCGAGGCAGAATTGATAGAAACTCGAGTGTTATGTTGGTTGATCGAGATGGCCAACAACGCAAGGCACGACTTCTTAATATTTACGGTTACAAAGGACTAGAAACTGTTTCTCGAGAAAGTGCGATTGCAGGTGATATAGTTTGCGTTTCGGGAATCGAAGAAATTGGCATTTCTGACACTTTGTGTGCGATGGATTCCGTTGATCCGCTCCCTGCTCTTACTGTCGACGATCCCACATTGACGATGCTGTTCAGAGTAAATACTTCTCCTCTAGCGGGTAAAGAAGGCAAATACTTAACGAGTAGGCAGATTCGGGAAAGATTGTTTACGGAGGCCTCCCACAACGTAGCTTTATTGGTAGAAGAGACTGAAGATCCTGATTGCTTTAAGGTTTCCGGTCGGGGGGAGCTGCATCTGTCGATATTAATAGAAACGATGCGCAGGGAAGGGTTTGAATTTGCCGTTTCACGACCCCAGGTGATTACGAGACAAGTTGGAGAACAAATAGAAGAGCCCTTTGAAGTGTTGAACATTGATATAGAAGAAGTTCATCAAGGAAAGGTAATGGAATCGCTGGGAGATAGAAAAGGGGAATTGAGAGACCTTATCCCGGATGGTCTCGGTAGAATTAGAATGACGTATCGCATTTCCACAAGGGGACTGATTGGGTATCGAAGCGAGTTTATGTCTCAAACCTCAGGCACAGGGATCATGTCTTTTTCCTCTGATGGCTTTGGGCCAAGACTTGGAGACGTCGGAGGTGGACGTATAAATGGCGTGTTGGTTTCTAACGCTAATGGAAAGGCGGTCGCTTTTGCTTTGTTCAATTTGCAAAATCGAGGAAGATTGCTGGTTTCTCCGAACGACCCTGTATACGAGGGTATGATAGTAGGTTTGCATAGCAGAGATAATGATTTGACTGTGAATCCGATGAAGGAAAAGAAGTTAACGAACATTCGGGCAGCAGGATCGGATGAGGCAATAGTTTTAAACGGTATTTTAGAGCATTCTTTGGAGGATGCTCTTTTGTTTATTCAGGATGATGAGTTGGTTGAAATTACTCCAGAATCGATCCGCCTAAGAAAATCGATGCTCAAAGAACATGAGAGAAAACGCGCAAAATGATTGGTTTAATTCAGGGCGTTACCAGGGCTTCGGTTGAGATTGATTTGCAGCAGGTTGCTTCAATAAATTTTGGTATGTTGCTGATGATAGGATTTTTCAGGGACGACGAACGAACCCAGATCGAAAGGTTTGTTGACCGAGTGATTTCGTACCGGATTTTCCGAGATAAAAATGGAAAAACGAATAGAAGTCTTATCGACGCGAAAGGGCAATTNCTCATCATTCCTCAGTTCACCCTTGCTGCTGAGACGTCGAAGGGTAATAGGCCAAGCTTTAGCAGTGCTCTTGAGCCTCAAACCGCAAAACTGTTTTTCCGAGAGTTTGTAGAACGCGCGCAAACTAAGTTAAGCGTTGAAGTAGGAGTTTTTGGGGCGCACATGGAGGTACATTCCGTCAACGATGGGCCTTGCTCATTCATTTTAACTGGATGACGTCCAGTCAGTCCTTTACTTCGTCTCGTTTTGTGACAAAGCTCGACATAATTAACCCGACTTCGAACAATAACCAAGCCGGTGCGGCCAGCATGATCTGCGAGATGACGTCTGGTGGAGTAAGTAGCATGCCCGCCACGAAGCAGCCGATCACAACGTAGGGTCTTTTCTGTTTCATGGACTCTACAGAGGATATCCCAGACCAGGCNAGCAGCATCGTCGCAATTGGAATCTCAAAAGCGATTCCAAAAGCAAGAAACATTTTTAAAACGAAATCCAGGTACTGGTTGATGTCCGTCATGATAGCAACGCCATCCGGAGCAACTTGAGTGAAGAACCCGAACACGAGGGGGAACACTAGGTAGTACGCGAAAAGCATACCNCCGTAAAATAGTGCTGTGCTTGAAACCAGCAAAGGTATGGCAAATCTTTTTTCATGACGATAAAGACCAGGCGAGACGAACATCCATACTTGATGCAATAAATAGGGGATCCCTATAAATATTGCGCTATAAATAGATAATTTGAAGGGTGTAAGAAAAGGAGATGCGACTTGCGTCGCTATCATCGAAGAACCANTAGGAAGAACCGCGACGAGGGGCGCAGAAAGCCAGACGTATACCTCATTTGAAAAGTAATATAACGGGATAAAGATGAGAAAAGTCACCCCCAGACTTCGAAGAATTCTACTTCTGAGTTCGGTAAGGTGCTCGAGAAGAGGCTGCTCTTTCTGATCTACTTCTTCATCTTCATTGACGATGTGTTCTTCGGATTGCGGTTGTCTCAAATCGTTTCTTGACCCCTGGTCTTTTGATGAAGCCTTTCGAGATCCGCATCACTTGGCGGAGGCGTCTTCTGGGCCTCAGGTTCGGACACAGGAATTTCAGTTACAGGCTCTGATCCACCTGTCAGCGCTTCGGTTTCGATTTTTTTGATCTCTTTGAGAACAGATTCATTGTGTAATTGTCTTTGTATATCGTCCATGCCTATTTCTTGCTCGATTTCGGTTTTTGCCGCGTGAAAGGCTCGTTTTAAGCGGCCGATCCAGAGTCCGAATGACCTGAGAACCTCGGGAAGCCTCTCAGGTCCGACAATCAGCAAACCAACAATCGCGACTAATAGAAGTTCTAATCCTCCGATATCAAGCAAAATAGAATCCCTCTAAACTTTCTGATCCTGTTTTACTTCGCTAGTATCCGCTTCCTGCTGGGGAGATCCGCTCTCAATAACCCTTTCTTCAACCTTCGCGTCAGGCTCTTCTTTTACCGCTGACCTGAAGCCTTTTATGGCGTTGCCTAGGTCCGCGCCGATATTCTTTAATCTTTTAGGCCCAAAAAGGACAAGAACTATAACAAGAATAATTAAGAGTTCTGGTACTCCTAGTCCAAACATTTTTGTTCTCCGTCGAAATAAATGTTCAAAGACAACTATATTATATAGGTGGTCTTCAAGATAGCATGCCGAATTGGGCTAGCCCAAAGGCTCGTCACAATGTTATTTNGGAGAGGTTCTTTTAGCTTTTTCCACCAAACCGCCCTCTCCGAANCGGTTTTCGAGGATTTTAAGGACNTCTTCTGGCTCTATATCAAGATGCGTTAGCAAGACCATGCAGTGGAACCAAAGGTCGGCGACTTCCTCTGTAACGTGCTCTTTATCGTTTTTAGGTTCAACAGTGTCTTTCGCAGCTANTATGACTTCTGTCGACTCTTCTGAAATTTTTTCTAGGATTTTATTGAGTCCCTTGTCGTGTAATAACGCAACATAGGATTTTTTAGGATCCGCCTTCAANCGCGCTTTAATTGTTTTAGATAGNTCAGTAATGATNTGCATTCGTTCAGTTGCCCTACTTTCTNAATAACATCACGAGACCGATTAGCAAAAGNATAGCATTTAAGTAGATGGACGAGTTGTTTATAACTTCTGTGATTGGAAAAATTTTCCATAGATTTATCAAGGCGAAAGCTATCGCCGTGATCCCGCCTAGGGTTGCTAACCTGCGTGTCCAAAGTTGATGTCGCCTGACTTCTTGTAAATTTTGTATGGCCTGTTTTTGAATGGCTAACTCTTTTTTCAGCTGTCGGATGGTCTCATCGGTTTTCTTGGCGCGGCTTGGAATTTCCAGCACTCCCTGAAGATTAGCGGGCGCATCGCTTAGCAGCGCCTGTATTTGTGCATTGATTCCAAAATGCTTACTAATCCATTTATTAATGAANGGCTTGGCTGTTGTCCACAAATCAAGTTCTGGATAGAGCTCTCTACCGACCCCTTCGACGTAAAAAAGTGTTTTTTGAAGTAATACGAGCTGTGGCTGAACTTCCATGTCGAAATCCTTTGCGATTTCAAGTAGANCCAAAAGGAATTTAGCAAAATGAATTTNGGATAACGGCTGCCCGAAGATAGGCTCGCAAAGCCCTTTAATGTCATCAGCAAACCGATTGGCGTCTGTNGTTGCTGAGACCCATCCNCAATCAATTTGAAGTANTGCGATTCCCAAATAGTCTCTTTGAAAGAAAAGATAGACACTTTTTGCAATATACAACTTGTCTTGCTCAGACAGGGTTCCGATAATTGCGCAGTCTAGAGCGATATACTTGGGNTTCTTGGGTTCTTTAACGTCGATAAATATGTTACCTGGATGCATGTCGGCGTGGAAAAAGTTGTGTTCAAACACTTGCGTGAAGAATGTTTCTACGCCCTTGTGTGCAAGCGNTTTCAAATCTACCTTCTTGTCTTTAAGCGCTGTTACCTGTCGTATTGAAATGCCNTCGATCTGCTCCATTACAAGTAGATTTGAGCGAGTGTAGTCTGTGTAAACACGCGGNACATATAACAGNTCTGAGCCTGCAAAATTGCGCCGCAGTTGTATCTGATTTCTGGATTCCGAGTGCATNTCGGTTTCCTTCAGCATTATTTTTTCTTGATCTCGCATCAACTTNGGCAAGTGGTAACGTCTAATNGAGGGNGCTAAANTATTTGCAAGNCGGGCGAGGGAATTGAGTAATGCCATGTTTTCGCGAATAGCGACTTCAATNCCAGGCCTGACGATTTTGAGTATGACNCTGCTGCCATCCAACAATNTCCCCGTATATATTTGCGCNATTGAGGCGCTGGCAATNGGAANCTCGCTAATCCCTGATAGTGCTAGTTGATCNTTAAACTGCTGTGAGTCGATAAANGANGTGATATCGAAGTCTTTATCTGGGGGTACNTGNTCCTGGAGTAGGGCCANNTCGGANGCAACNTNNNCTCCAAAAATGTCACTGCGNGTAGAGAGTAGCTGACCTAACTTGATGTAGNCTGGTCCGAGNTCNGTTAGAGCATCACGAAGTCTNTNNCCGTCACTTTTTGTTGGATTTCGGCGCAGCACCNGNAGCAGCTTNATGAGCAAATGGANGGCCGTGGAATTTGTTTTNGTNGGCCATGGNAAAAANATNAACTTATGTTTATTAAACACTCGAAAAAGTTTAANNAGGCCTACTGGAAATCGATTGCGACGTCGGTTGGTCATCTAAACTNNTAGTTCTAGTTCTTTGANNCGGGCCTGGAGCAGGTCGACNTTGTTTCTAATTTTAGCGATTNGGTCTNTTGCTTCTCCGAAATCTTTGTTTGATGTGAANCCTNTGGCTAAGGATTGCTGAACGCCTAAGAATGCGGTTTCTTGTATTGAGAGTAGTATTTGAGCTAGGAAGTTGATTCTTTCCGATAAAGAGATTGCTGACGATTCGCTCATTAATTTGCTAGCAATATCTTCTAATTCCGGGAGGAGCGATTTAACTGACGAGATCATTTGTTCAGCGAAAAAAACATCTCCTTCTATTTCAAGGTGTTTAGCTGTATCACTTTTTGCAAGAAGGTCTTTTGAAATCCCTTTCCATGTGGTCCTAATAATAGTGTTCGGGTTGTCCTGTTTGTTCCCAAAGAAAAGNGGTCCGTCGGCTGTAAAAACGGCTTGAATCAAGAGATCTTGATTTTCAATATCTATTTCTAAAGTCTTTCCTTCGTATTGTTTTAATGAATCAAGTTTTTCTGGATTAAGTTTTTGCAAAACTGAGATAGTCTCATTCAGCATAAAAGTAGCTGATTGCGAAACCAAGTTGGCGCTATCACTAACCAATGGCCTTTTGTCCCTTATGTATCGAAGTTATTCCACCGAGAAAGTTAAAAAACGATACTGATTGAAAGTTTGCATCCTCTAACATTTGTTTGACAGCTTGTTGGTTAGGATGTTTATCGATAGATTCAATTAGATATTGATAAGGCGATTTGCTCCCAACCGCTAATTTGCCGGCCAGGGGCCAGAGCGATTGAAATCCCTTGTATGCGGTTTCCAAAAGCCTATTTGTGGGTTGGGAGAATTCTAAAATCAGTAGAATCCCACCTGGAGCAAGCACTCGGTATATTTCCTGAAGGGCAAGTTCCTTGTCTGTGAAGTTTCTGAAACCAAAACTGATGCTGACGCAATTAAAATGATCCGATCTAAATGGTAAGGATTCGGCTTGTGCCACTGTAAAATCAATATTGCTAAAGCCTTGATTAAGCATTCGATCTCTTGCGACCTCGATCATCTCCTGGCTATAGTCCGCAAGGCAAATGCTCCCGCCCTTTGCCAGCCTAGATGCAAACAACGCTGTCACGTCGCCGGTGCCACCAGCCAGATCAAGAACTCGGCTGTTTGGCGATATTTGCGACATGTTCAGCAATATTCTTTTGAGTATTCTGTGAGATCCAAACGACATAAAGTCATTCATAAGGTCATAACGGGATGCAACCTCTTTGAAAACGCCCCCAACGAGTTTGGTCTTTTCAGCAGGCGAGACCTTTTGGTACCCAAAATCCACACGTTTTTTACTCATCTTGAACTTTCACTTCAACCTTAGGAGCCCATTGCGAAACTTTAATTTGTCTTAACCGTGAGCCTCCATTTGTCTTAAAAGAGTCGACATAGGTATTCCAGTAATCAGCTTTGTTTTCTGCAAGTTTCTTTAAATAATCCCACGAATAGATACCATCATCGTGACCATCATCGAACAGCAATTTAATGGCGTAGTTGCCTACTTTAGAGATCTTATTTATTTGGACGGAGCTCTTACCTGATTCGAAGACAGGTGGGCTATCTCCTAAATTCTTATGATCGGCAGAGGGGGAGTAAACCCTCAATAATTCGGCAGTGAGGGAAAACTCCTCGGATAGCCATTTAAGTTTGAGGGTTTTGTCCTTTTGGTGATAGATGATTTTGTCTGGTGCTGAAGTTGTCACAGTATGTATTTAGATAGATCTGTATTTTTGGCGATGTCTTGGAGCTGCTCATTGACGTAATTTTCATCAATCACAATTTCACTATTGCCTTGGTCACCAGCCTCGTACGACAAGTTTTCAAGAAGTCTCTCTAATAGAGTGTGCAGGCGTCTTGCACCGATGTTTTCAGTNCCTTCGTTAACCTGCCAGGCGAGTTCCGCTATTCTTTCAATTCCAGAATCGGCAAAATCCAATGAGATGCCTTCTGTTGCCATNAGNGCTTTATATTGTTCGGTAAGGCTAGCATTTGGTTCTNTTAGGATTCTTTGATAGTCCTCGGNCGTTAGAGNCTGTAATTCAACTCGGATCGGCAGCCTGCCCTGAAGNTCCGGGATTAAATCGGAAGGCTTGGTCAAATGAAAGGCTCCAGATGCAATAAATAAGATGTGGTTGGTACGCACTGAACCGTACTTGGTAGANACGGTCGATCCTTCGATGATAGGAAGTAGGTCNCGTTGAACTCCTTCTCTTGATACATCTGCACCCGTACCCTCTGANCGCTTTGCTACTTTGTCGAGTTCATCGATAAAGACAATCCCTGTTTGCTCTACCCTTCTGATGGCTTCAGTTTTGAGCTCGTCCTCGTCGATAAGGTTAGAAGCTTCCTCGTCGATGATTTTCTTAAGAGCTTCTTTAATGGTNAGCTTATGAGAACGTTTTTTTCGAGTATCAAACCCACTAAACATATTTTGCAATTGGCTCGTCATCTCCTCCATTCCAGGCGGAGCCATTATCTCTACGCCAATAGCAGGCTGATCTAATTCAATTTCAATTTCTTTAGAGTCAAGTTCTCCCTCTCTCAACTTTTTCCGAAAAAGCTGNCGTGTACTTGAGGACTCATTATTCTCTTGATTTGAGTCTTTTGGGCGTGGAAGCAAGGCATCTAACACCCTTTCCTCTGCCCTGTCAGCTGCCTCGGCTTTTACCAATAAAAGGTTTTCTTCTCTTAGATGTTTTATACCCGTTTCTACTAAATCCCGAATCATAGATTCGACATCTCTTCCGACGTAACCTACTTCAGTAAATTTGGTGGCTTCAACTTTAATAAAAGGAGCCTTGGCAAGCTTTGCGAGCCTNCGGGCAATTTCGGTTTTACCGACGCCTGTTGGTCCTATCATCAGTATATTTTTAGGATGAATTTCTTCCTGAAGCTCTTCATTTAATTGNATTCTTCGCCATCTGTTGCGCAATGCTATTGCTACTGATCTTTTTGCCTGATCCTGACCAACAATGTGATTGTTTAACTCGTGTACTATCTCTCTAGGTGTCATTGTGGACATACGTTGCCTGTACCGCCTTAACTCTTAATGGTTTCTATAGTGTGATTTTGGTTAGTATAAACACATATATCAGCTGCGATGGCGAGCGACTTAGAGACGATATCCTTTGGAGACATCTGGGTATGTTTAGAAAGCGCCGAAGCGGCTGCTCTCGCGTAACCGCCACCTGACCCAATCGCCAAGATATTGTCTTCTGGTTCAATGACATCACCATTTCCGCTTATCAGCAGGGTTGAACTCTTGTCAGCTACAATGAGCATTGCTTCGAGTTTTCTCAANGCCCTATCTGACCTCCATTCCTTGGCAAGCTCAACCGCAGACCGAGTCAATTGTCCGCCGTGTTTATCGAGAAAATTCTCGAATTTTTCAAATAATGTAAAAGCGTCTGCCGTTCCTCCTGCAAATCCCACTAGTACTTTATCCTGGTANATGCGTTTTACTTTTATTGCATTGGATTTCATGATCGTTTCCCCCAGTGAAACCTGCCCATCCCCGCCCAATGCAACTTCGTTATGGTTTCGAACGCTAACTATGGTAGTTCCATCAAATTGATTCATCACTATATCCATTCTTTTTAATAATCATCTTTATCGACCNCTTAAGTTTTTTCTTCACGCNTNCGCTAATTAATTTTCTTGTTGTAATGGTATNGCGGGTATATTGAGTTCATTTAATTTGGATTTCGCCGTCATTGCGCTTCCTGGATCTTTGAAGGGACCGATCACTACTCTGTGCCAGTCAATCTGGTTCAATCTTTTGACGGTGATGTTTGCATCAAGATTATTCAGGAGCAATCGGGCCCTCAGTTTTTCCGCGTCTTCTGGGTTTCTAAACGAAGCGGCTTGGTANCGGATGGAGCTCGAATTTGGGTCAGTGTTTTNTCGAATTGCAGCCACTTGATACGTGCTGGTGTTGGTGGTCACCTCAGATTCTCTAAGTAGTTGAGGGAAGGTGATTTCAACGATTTGCTCTGTCTCTTTTGTAGCCCCGCCAACCTCAGAAAGTTTGGCCGAATTATTAACTAAAAGCTCCGGTGCGTAGGCCATGGTAAAAACGATGATAGCTCCAATTATTGTTCCTGCTGAAAAGCTTGGCCCATGAAACATGGGGCTATTATTCGATTTCCTAGGGCGTTTTTGCTTGGTTTTTGTCCTACGTTTTTTGGCCTGTGGCTTTCTTGCCTGGGAAGCAAAATCTTTTGGCATCAGTTCATCTGAAAGCAGTCGAAAAGTGATGATACAAACTTTCCTTGGACATAGAAACGTATCATATTTCTAGAGGATCTACGTCAATGGACCACCTGAGCCCCGCACTTCCTGCTTTCTTGTAAGATGCTTGGACAGTGGTTAGAGCTTGATCAAGGAGTCTTCGATTATCAGCCAATATCATCAATTGGAACCGATAACGATTGGATATTTTGCTAATAAGTGCTGGTGCGGGTCCGAGTGTTTCGTAATCCGACAGTTTGTGATTAATACTGCTTAAAAAATTCTCTGCAGTACCTGCGGATTTTGCGTCTGCCCGGATTATCGCCATCGGTCTAAAAGGTGGAAATCGCATTTTTTCCCGTATTTGTAATTCGTTTTCTGCGAAGCTTTTGTAACCGTTCCTTATCAGGCTCAGGAGTATCGGATTGTTAGCATCGTAGGTCTGAAGAATGATTTCGCCTTTGTCGTTGTGGCGACCGGACCTGCCAGAGACCTGCAAAATTTGTTGCGCCGACTTTTCTGGTCCTCTGAAATCGATGGCGTTGAAACCTACGTCTGCTTCCATCACCACAACCAAGGTGAGCTTCTTAAAGTCATGCCCTTTAGACAACATCTGCGTTCCTACCAAAATGCATGACTTGCCGTTATTTATCTCTCTAAGAGTCTCAGCGAATTGATTTTGGCTNCTAGTCGAGTCTCGATCTATTCGAAAGATGGGTGTTNGAGGGAAATGTTTACNAAGGGTAGCCTCTAATTTCTGAGTTCCCTGTCCCAGAGAGATCAGGTCAGGTTTTTGGCATTCTGGACATTGTGTTTTTAATCTCTCTTTCCAGCCACAATAGTGGCAAATTAGAAGATCAGGGTTAGTGTGTACTGTAGTTCTAGCCTCACATCGCACGCAGTTCGCTTTCCAGCCGCACGAGGTACAGAACAGGGTGCGAGCGAACCCTCGTTTGTTGATAAAAATCATTACCTGATTTTGTTTACTTAAGTGCTCGGTGATTGCCGCGAGAGTTTTTGACGAGAAACCGTCTATGACCTTTCCATTACTGAGATCTACTATTTGGTGGGAAGGTAGGCGGGTGTTATCCGCCTTTGTTCTCAGAGTCAGGAGTGAGTACTTCCCATTTTGCACGTTGTTTATTGATTCTACTGATGGCGTAGCGCTACCTAAAATTATTGGGATTTTTTTTTGACTCGCTCGTTTTACTGCCACATCCCGAGCTGAGTACTTTAGACCTTCTTGTTGTTTGTAGGATGAATCGTGCTCCTCATCGACGATGATAATGCCGAGGTTTTGGAAGGGAGCAAAAACCGCCGATCTTGTTCCTACCAGGCAATCTATTTTCCCTTCCTTGCATTTGAGCCAGGTTTGAAGATTATTGTGGTGCGAGATTCCTGAATGCATCAGGCCGGTTTTCGGGAATCGATTAGAAAATCTTTGGTAAGTTTGAGGTGTTAGGCTTATTTCGGGGACCAACACCAAAGCTTGCCTACCGGTTCCTATTACTGATGCGATAGCCTGCAAATAAACTTCAGTTTTTCCGCTTCCCGTGATGCCATCCAACAGGAAACACTCGTATCCGGCCTTGCGGTCGTTGAGGGCTTTTAGAGCCCGTTTCTGCTCGGCATTTAAATCGATAGATTTTTCTTTCGTTTCATTTTGAATGGGCTCTATAGCTTTAACGCGTCCATCTCTTTCCAGTGTTTGGATGGTGTTTAGGCTGAACCCAGCGGCGCTAATCTCCTCTGTACTTATGCCCGGTATCTGTTCGATTAACTCGTAGAGCGATTTTTGCTTGGGAGCTCTATTTGTTGGTGAATTACTAGAATTGATCGTCCAACATCTGGGTTTATCGAGCTTTAAAGGTTTTCCTTTTCGGATGTCTGGCGGAATTGTGGTAAATAGTGTCTCTCCGATAGGGTGGTGGTAATACTTGGCCATCCAAAGTGCCAGATCTAACAGGTCGGCTGAAACCATAGATTCGCTATCTACAACTTCTACTATCTCTCTAAGCTGTCCTGCGTCTGACACGCTTTTAGTCTCCACGCAGATACCAATTAACTCTCCTTTGCCAAATGGAACCCTTAACCTTGACCCTAAACCCGGCATGGTCATACCAGCAGGGACTTGGTAGTCGAAAATAGTCTCGAGTGGTTTTGGAATTGCTACGCCTACTATCCTCGACGATTTGTTCTCCATACATCTACCTAAATAGGGTCTCTATGTAAGTCATTCAGTGGTTAACTTTAATACAGACTTCTGTTCTATTTCTGCCAGTTTTGGTTGCTTCTGGTAGATTTTCGTTCCCCTTATGTGTCCATCCTTCTATCTATGCAGCCTGCCAACTTCATTGGGATAAGAGCGCGAAATCAGACCAAGGCGCAGACTATCAAGAAGTCAAAGTAACGTGTAGCTGTGTTGCTGCCTTTTAGTTAGGATTTGTACCAAACAAATGTATTTAAGGTTAATGGTTCTATTTGTCGGCAGTATCCCCATATACAAACTGTTCAGAATAAAGTTTTTGAGGTGTTGAATGAGAGCCTTTGCTTGGTATGTAGGTGCGCTTATAACGATTATTTTAGGTAGCTTTTTGCCTTTTTCCTCTTCCTATGCCTCAATGAATTCTGGAGCAGAAATTTATAACGAGTTTTTAGAAAAGGGCCTAATTTACCCCGACGAAGACTGGCAGGAATATGTTGTTGAAGTAGGTAATAGGCTTTTGGCAACGATACCCAAACAAAATACACAATACACCTTCGTTGTTGTGGATCAGTCAATTGTAAACGCTTGGGCTACGCCTGATGGATATATTTTTCTTACCAGGGGTCTATTAGCGCACCTGAATAGCGAAGACGAAATGGCTTCGGTAATCGGGCATGAGATTGGACATGTATACGCTAAACATACAAAAAAGACGGTTGGTCGAGATCGATTAAATAAAATAATGGGTATTTTAGGTATGTTCGCGACAGGTACTAGCGCGACTTCGTCCTTGGTGAACACGGTTGGTACTGCTCAACTAGCTGGGTATAGGAGAGAGCATGAGTTAGAAGCTGATGAACTAGGTTTGCTTTTTTTGATTCGAGCTGGTTACGATCCTTACGCTTCTCTAGAAAGTATTCAAGTGGTCAGGGATCACGATAACTTTGGGAAATTAAGCGGGAACAAACCCACAATTTATCATGGGATCTTAGGCAGTCACCCGGCACATACCAAACGACTTAATGAGCTTATATCTCAGTCGAGGGGCATAACCTATTCGGATCTTGAGCTTCCGGAGCGAGATTACTTGAAGATGCTATCTGGTTTGCGTTTTGGAGAGGAAACTTCAACGGGCGTTGTAAAGGATGGCAAGTATTATCATGGGACTTTGAGGTTGGTCGTNGAGTTCCCAGAAGGCTGGAGTTTGATGGCCACNCCCTCAGAAATTAGTTCTTCCTCTANTTCTGTAAATGAAAAAGCANCTATCAAGTTGAAAAGAATGGCACCGTCTTCAGAAGTTTCTACACCGGAAGAATATGTGACANAAGTTCTCAAACGCGACGATCTGGAAGACGCCGAGCAATTTNTGGTGGGATACTATCCTGCGTTTATGGCAAAAGCTAAACAGATCAAAGAAAATAGTCTTAGTAAAATAGCGGTCGTGTTTAAAGACGGAGGGATTTATCTCTTTACTGGCGAATATAGGNACGGGACTGATCAACANGCTTTCGAGGACAATTTTCTAGCTACGGTCCAATCATTTCGTGCCTTAAGTGCTGAAGATATGCGCCTAATTAGTGATCAGAAAATCCGTGTGGTGATGGCGAACCCTGGTGATACCTATGCAAAGATGGCGGCGTATTCCCCGATAGGAAGAGGTGGTGAAGGAATACTGCGGCTTATAAACGGGGACCATCCCAACGGAGAGCCTCGAGCCGGGGACTATGTTAAAATAGTGGAATAGCAGTTTTGCACTCTTATCCGCACTAGAAGAGGTCTGCGGCTTCGATTTTNCTCCTCTCTGGGCGTTCAGAGGCCGCGGGCTTGGCGTCTAAGAGTGGGGCGTGCTCAGTATAAAAATAATCAAAGGTCGTTGATTTTGCTTTTTCCGATGTTGGCAGTCCGGTTTCAGGATCTATGCGCAAACTTATTATTCCGGTCGGTTGGACAGCCGTCTTTTCCTTTTTGTCCTTTAAAGCAAATTTCATGATATCGATCCAGATCGGTAATGGAATATTGGAGCCATAAGCGTTTGAACCCATTGGAGCGTGATTGGTAAAACCGACCCAAACTGTGGTTGCAATTCCGGCTCCGTAACCATTAAACCAGGTATCTGCGGCGTCGTTGGTTGTTCCTGTTTTACCGGCGAGATCGTTTCTTTTTAGCGAGAGCGCGCGTCGACCAGTGCCTAGTTTTATGACGTCCTTTAGCATCGAGTCCATGATGTAGGCATTTCTTTCATCGATTACTCTTACTGCGGTGGCTCTTTCATCATCGGCTAGATCTATGCTCTGTAAAGGCTCATTGGTGAAAGTGTCTTCAGATGACAATTCTTCGCTGGCTGGTTCAAGACTCGTAGCTATAAGCGAGCTGTTGTTCCCCTCGTTGTCTTTGCAGTTGTGGCACACTTTGGGATGGTTGGTTTGAAAGACGATATTGTCTTGGGCATCCAAGATTTTATCTATGACGTGGGGCTCTACAAGAAAACCACCATTTGCGATGACGGCATATGCACGCACCATTTCTAGTGGTGTAACTCCCATTGTCCCGCCGCCGATCGCCAATTGAGTATTTCTTGGAAAGTTTTTGGTTTCAAAACCGAACCGAGGAATATAGTCTAGCGCTCTGCCAGCCCCAACTTTCATGAGTACTCTCATCGACACCAAGTTAATCGATCTATATAGAGCTTGGCGCAGCCTCGTCGGCCCATTGTATTTTTTGTTGTCGTTATTTGGACGATATTGTGTTTCTAGATTAGAGTCTTCGAAGACCAGAGGCGCATCGATAAAGATGTCTGAAGGCATGATCCCTTGATTTATAGCTGCTGAGTATATGAAGGGTTTGAATCCTGAGCCTGGCTGTCTTTTTGCCTGGGTCGCGTGGTTGTACTGATTGCGGTAGAAATCAAAGCCTCCAACGATCGCCTTAATTTGGCCTGTGTCGGTATCTATAGATACTGACGCACCTTCAATTAGAGGGATTTGTGCCAGGGACCAACCAGATTTTTGTTTCGTGATGTAAGCAATATCGCCGTTTTGCAGTATTGTCTTCATTCCACTGATTCTTGGTCCTAGTGTATCCTCATCGATATATCGCCTTGCCCAAAGACTTTGGGATTTTTCGATTACTNGTATTTTGCCATTGGAGCTGTACATCAGCGCGTATTCGTTATCGACAAACACNGCAATAGCNGCCTGGAGATCATCATAGANAGGCAAAGACTCTAGATTAGACTTAATTATCTTTACTGATTCCNCCGATAGTTTTATNTCCGGTATTTCGAGNCTGGAAAGGTTTTCCTTGTTGCNGCTTATTGAAGCAATCTGCAGTAATGNCGCGTAATCAGACATTTCCGATCGAAGCACTTTTGCCTCTTGTATCTNTGCGCCTCCTATTTGCTCTATATTTCCTATTGGCCTATANCCATGTTTTTTGTCATAGCTGTATAACCCCTTTTTTAAGGCCTGGATGGAAGCGTTTTGTAGGTTCTCGTCAATTGTAGTAATTATCTTGTATCCGCCGGTATATAGATCTGGGATGGAAGCGAGTGCCTGGCGCCTTGCTATTTCTGATGGGTATGGGCTCTCTAAATCCAGCTCTCGATCGTAAACTTTAGCGGTAATTGGAGCTGCAACGGCCCTTCTATATTCTTCCTCAGAGATGGAGGTCTGTTCTAGCATTAAGGCGAGCACAAGATTACGCCTTTTCAACGCGCGCTCAGGACCATTGATTGGGTTACCAGCGCTTGGCCTTTGAGGAATTCCGGCTAGCATGGCCAATTGTGCAAGATTTAGTTCATCCAGAGACTTACCGTAATAGGTTTTGGCAGCCGCTTCTGCTCCGTAGGCTCTTTTCCCGAATGGAACTAGGTTGATATACAAGGTAAGTATTTCGTTCTTTGTTAGTTCGCGCTCAATTTTCAGAGCGAGAAGCATCTCTTTAAATTTTCTCAAAAACCGGCGCTCTAAATTAAAGGATATATTCCGTGCAAGCTGCATGGTGATAGTGCTGGCGCCCGACCCTAAACCTCTATCGGTTATCAGATCTCCCACGAGGCTCAAGAGGTCATTGCTGAGTGATATAAAATCGATACCTCTGTGTTCATAAAAGCGTTTATCCTCCGTATTTATAAGGGCATCAATAAAATGCTGAGGAACTTCATTTAGCGTAATTGGGATTGACCTTCTTTCCCCGAACTCTGCTAAAAGTAAACCGTTCTGGCCGAGCACCCTAAGGGGGGTTTCAATTTGCACGTTTTGATAGGTGCTTGCATCGGGGATCTGAGGATTCAGGTAGAGGAATAATCCTGATAAGCCCACCAACACGGAAGCCATAAAAAAGACAAGGACACTAATGAACTTTTGTCGCAACTTCATGATTTTGTAGTCACGTCGTTAGTCTATTGATAAATACGTATTTCAATTTGGTATACATACGCATGATTGCGATTATGTGCAAATAATTCTTTTTGCTGAAATAATTAACATTAAGCTCATCACATACGGTCTAAACTCTATTAGCCTATTTTCCTCAATTATTATGACGCATAAAAGTATCTATCTTGTTGGACTAATGGCGGTAGGGAAAAGCACTGTTGGGAAGCTTTTGGCTGAAAAATTGAACAGGCCTTTCTTTGATTCTGATAAAGAAATTGAGAAAAATGCCGGCGCGGAGATTTCTTGGATCTTCGATGTTGAAGGAGAAGAAGGATTCAGAGACAGAGAGGAACAAGTTATCAGAGAACTTTCGGCGAAGACAGGAGCGATAATCGCAACTGGTGGTGGGGTCGTCGAAAGGGAAGAAAATCGGAAGCGCATTGCAGAAAAAGGGACAGTTATACATTTAGACTGCCCTAACGAGACTTTGGTAGAACGAGTACGCAACGACAAAAAGCGGCCATTATTGCAAGGCTCCGAGGTCGACCAAGTTTTAATGACATTGAAAAAACGCCGTGATCCGCTTTACAGAGAGATTGCTGATTATAAATTTATAAGCGATAAACAAACAACGAGCGCTTTGGTGCGAGCTATTATTGCAAGATTGGATCGATAAATTTTAGAAGATTAGAAATTTGACTCTCGATAAAACCAAATGCAAAAAGTAACCGTAAATACGAACACTACGAATTATCCTATTTATGTTGAGGAAGGGCTGTTCTCAAATGAAAAATTTCTCGCCACTGAATTAAGGTCCAAGTTGGTCGGAAGCCGAGTTTGTATTATTACTAATGCAACAGTTCGGAACTTGTACGGCAGGTTGGCTGAAGCTTTTTTTGGGGGGCTCGATGTTACCTTTTTTGAAATTGAAGATGGAGAGCAGTATAAAAGCTTCCAAACATATCGGGCAATTATCGATTTTCTCGTATCCAAAGAGTTTGATAGAACGCTGAACCTGGTCGCACTTGGGGGAGGAGTTGTTGGTGATCTTTGCGGTTTCGTGTCGGCTACCTATCTTAGAGGGGTTAACTTCATCCAGATACCGACCACGCTTTTGGCTCAGGTGGACTCTTCAGTAGGCGGAAAAACAGGTATTAATCACCCTGCGGGTAAGAATCTAATAGGCGCTTTTTATCAACCTTCAGCGGTATTAATAGATCCTGATGTGTTACTGAGTTTGCCTAAAAGAGAGTACGTTGCTGGTCTCGCGGAAGTCATCAAGTATGGTTTAATTTACGATCAGGATTTTTTCTCCTGGATAGAATCTAATGCCTCAAATCTAGCATCAAGAGAAATCCCTGCCGTCGCAACGGCTATAACTAGGTCTTGTGAGNTCAAGGCAGAAATCGTNTCGCTGGACGAGCGTGAATTGGGAATCCGAGCAATACTTAATTTCGGCCACACTNTAGGGCACGCGATTGAGACCGTTAGTGGTTACGGTACATGGCTTCATGGAGAGGCGGTCTCAATTGGGATAGAGATGGCGTGTTCTTTATCTCACAAGATGGGGCTCATTGAACTTGATGTGCTGGAGCGAATCAGACGAACGTTGATTGACCTGGGATTGCCNATNGCNGCTTCCAACTTATCCGATTCTGATGTGGATCGACTAGTAGATACGATTCGCCTAGATAAAAAAGTTAAAGACGGTCTTTTGACTTTTATTCTAATTCTAGAGATCGGAAAAGTTAAAATAGAGACTGGCGTTTCAGAAAAAAGTGTCAGAGAGGTTTTAATTCAGGCTTTGTCGAATTAGTTAGATCTCTACGNCAANTCTGACGAGCCGGTTANAAAAAAGTCAATCTCTCTCGCCGCTTCGCGTCCTTCAGCTATTGCTCGAACAACCAAAGATTGTCCTCTTCGGCAGTCACCCGCGGCAAAGATACCNTCTAAATTTGTATGGTAAGACTTATTCTTGGTTTTGTAGTTACTTCGTTCGTCGTATTCAATACCTACCAAGTCCGTGGCTGAGTGTTCTGGCCCCAAAAAGCCCATGGCCAGAAGTACAAGGTCGGCAGCCCAGATTTTCTCAGTTCCTTCAACACGCCTGAACTGACCATCTTTCATTTCCACATTTGCAGTTTTAAGACTCGTAACGTGCCCTTCTGAATCTCCCTCGAAATTAATTGAATCTACTGAAAAGGTCCTCGGATCACTTCCTTGAACCTGAGCAGCTTCCTCATGGCCATAGTCAATTTTGTAGGTTCTAGGGAATAGTGGCCAAGGATTACCAGGTGCCCTAGCATCAGGAGGTTTGGGGAACAATTCAAGATTCACTAAGCTTTTGCATCCATGTCTTAGAGAAGTTCCTATGCAGTCAGTACCAGTATCTCCGCCTCCAATTACTATGACGTTTTTATCCTTTGCTGAGATGTAGTTTCCATCAGCATGATTTGAATCCAGAAGACTCTTTGTATTCTGTGTAAGAAATTCCATTGCAAAGTGAACCCCTTTTAGGTCTCTTCCAGGAATATCCAGGTTTCTAGGTACAGTAGCTCCAGTCGCCAAAAGCACTGCATCGAATTCTTCTCGTAGTTGTTCAATCGTTTGCGTCCCTAACGTTTCTCCATCTCCAATCTCGGTATTGGTGACAAAAGAAACGCCCTCTTCTTCGAGGATTGCGATTCTTCTTTCAACGACCTCATTCTTTGCGAGCTTCATATTAGGAATACCGTACATCAGAAGACCGCCGATCCTGTCTGCTCGCTCGTAAACAGTAACGTTGTGCCCTGCTTTATTCAGCTGAGCTGCTGCTGCTAACCCAGCTGGACCAGATCCGACTACAGCTACCTTATATTGAGTCCTAGTTTTAGGAGGCTCAGCCTTGACCCATCCTTCTTTAAAACCGCGGTCGATTATCGCCATTTCAATGTTCTTGATAGTCACCGACGGGTCCGTAATCCCCAAAACGCAAGCACCTTCGCAGGGGGCGGGACAGACTCTCCCTGTGAACTCGGGGAAGTTGTTGGTCTTATGCAATCGAATTAGCGCCTCGCGCCATTGATCTTTATAAACTAGATCGTTCCATTCCGGGATTAGATTATGTATTGGACATCCTTCCTCGGATTGGCAAAAGGGCACGCCGCAGTCCATGCACCTCGACCCCTGCACTTTAAGCGCATCATTCTGATGTTCTGTGTAGATCTCATTAAAGTCTTTCAGTCGTAGTTCGGCATCGCGGTAGGGTTCCACGATACGGACGTGTTCTAAAAATCCGGTAGCCTTACCCATTCTTTAGGTCTCCAGATTGTGTAATTTTAACTCGCATCCGCTAATACCTTTCGCTCCTCTAGAACGCGCTTATAGTCAACAGGCATCACTTTAATAAATTGTGTTAACGCTTGTTCCCAGGAATCTAGAATCTCTTTTGCCCTCGTGGAATTTGTGTAACTCAAATGATTTTGTATAAGCCTCTTTAACTCTTCAGCGTCTTCGGAAACGCTTTCAAGAAGCACTAGTTCTTTGTTGCACTTTTCTTCAAAAGCACCGTGTTCGTCCCAAATGTAGGCGATACCGCCGCTCATTCCCGCCGCAAAATTTCTTCCAGTTTCTCCTAGAATGACTGCTGTTCCGCCCGTCATATACTCGCATCCATGGTCCCCTACGCCCTCGACTACCGCCGTNGCACCGCTATTTCTCACGCAAAAGCGTTCGGCCGCTATTCCTCTGAAATAACNNTCTCCACTGGTTGCTCCGTAAAGGGCTACATTACCCANGATTATATTTTCTTCAGGCACAAACTGGCTTTCTTTGGGGGGGTATATAATGAGTTTCCCCCCGGATAGTCCTTTGCCTGTGTAGTCATTAGCATCGCCCTCTAACTCTAGGGTGATTCCCTTTGCTAGCCAGCAACCAAAACTCTGACCCGCGCTACCATTAAACTTGTAGTGGATTGTATCGTCAGGGAGCATTTGAGGCCCAACCCGTCGGATGACTTGATTAGACAACATGGCCCCAACCACTCTGTTCGTATTTACAATGTTGAGTTCGCTTCGCACTTTGCCACCATTAGTCAGTGCGGGCTCTGCCAATTCAATTAGTTGATTATCAAGAGCTTTATCGAGTTCATGGTCTTGTGAGTGGATAGCAAAAGATCCTAAAAAGTCATCGGGCTTGTTGACTGGCGTTAGTATCGTGGACAAGTCTAAGCCTTCTGATTTCCAGTGTTTAAGCGCATCGTCTACTTCAAGAAGATCAACGCGACCGATCAAATCGTTAACTTTTCCTATGCCAAGCGACGCCATTATCTGCCGAAGTTCCTTTGCCACCATGTAGAGATAATTGATGACGTGTTCCGGNGAGCCGTTAAATTTTTTCCGCAGCATAGGATCTTGGGTTGCTATGCCAACTGGGCAGGTATTTAGATGGCATTTNCGCATCATGATGCACCCGAGAGCGATGAGTGGTGCGGTGGCAAAACCGAACTCCTCTGCGCCTAAAATGGCCGCGATTGCTACGTCTCTGCCAGTTTTAAGCTGGCCATCAGTTTGCAAAACTACGCGCGATCTTAGATTGTTCAATACGAGGGTTTGATGGGTTTCCGCAATTCCAATTTCCCATGGAATTCCTGCATGCTTTATTGACGTCAACGGTGATGCTCCTGTGCCACCAGAATCGCCTGCTATAACCAGATGGTCGGCCCTAGCTTTCGTTACACCAGCCGCGACCGTTCCNACGCCAACTTCAGATCCTAGCTTNACGCTTACACGAGCATCCGGATTAGCGTTTTTGAGNTCGTGAATTAACTGAGCAATATCCTCTATCGAATAGATATCATGATGAGGAGGGGGACTAATTAAACCTACCCCAGGGGTGGAGTGTCTAATCTTGGCGATGTAGTCATCGACCTTTCCTCCTGGCAATTCTCCGCCCTCACCGGGCTTAGCGCCTTGAATTATTTTGATCTGCAATTCGTCTGCATTGCTCAAGTAGTTGATTGTTACTCCGAATCGACCACTTGCGACTTGCTTAATGGCGGACCTTTTTGAGTCTCCGTTTTCGAGCGGTATGAAACGAGCAGGGTCTTCACCTCCCTCGCCGGTGTTTGATTTGCCCCCGATCCTATTCATAGCTACTGCNAGTGATTCATGCGCCTCGGCACTGATTGATCCAAAACTCATGGCTCCTGTGGCAAATCGCACCATGATGTCTTTTTCTGTTTCCACCTTTTCCAGTTCAATGGGCTCGACTTTCTTAAATCTCAATAAACCCCTGATCGAAGCTTTGCGATTGTTTTCCTCATTGGTTTGCTTGGAGAACTGCCAATAAGCCTCTTCGTTGTTTTCTCTTGAGGCTCTCTGGAGATTAGCGATTGTGGACGGATCCCACATATGGGTATCCCCATTTCGCCGCCAGTGGAAGTCTCCTGGATTGATGAGCACGTTGCTTTCTGAGCTAATTTGTTTAGGGAATCCTAATGAATGTTTTTCACTCATTTCCCGCGAAAGGACGTCAAAGTTTGCGCCTTCTATACGGCTAGCGGTGCCAGCAAAGCAAAGATCAATGACCTCTTCTGCTAGACCGACCGCCTCAAAAATTTGTGCGCCTTTATAAGAATGTAGCGTGGAGATGCCCATTTTGGCCATAACTTTCAACATTCCTTTGCCCACAGCCTTTTTGTAATTAGCCACTATGTCTTTGGCAGAATTGATTTCAGGGAACACACCCGCCGAAAGCCTGTCCCATAACGCCTCGAACGCCAGATAGGGATTAATCGCGTCGGCCCCGTATCCGGTCAATAGACAATGGTGATGTACTTCTCGGGCTTCGCCGGATTCCAGTATTAAGCCAATTTTGGTTCGTGAATGCTCCTTGACCAAGAAGTGGTGGACGCTTCCGATGGCAAGCAGAGAGCTGATCGACAGACGGTCTTCACTTAGCTTTCGATCCGAGAGGATGATCAGGCTATAACCCTGCTCAATAGCCTTTAAAGATTCTTGATTAATCCTATGCAAAGCTTGTTTGAGACCATCTTCAGAGCCTTCCTTGGGATAAGTAATGTCGATGGTTTTGCAGCGCCAGCCCTGGTGCTCGATGTTTTTTAACTTTGCTAGTTCATCATTTGCCAGTATTGGGTGGGGTATCTTCAACCGATTGGCGTTTGCACTGTTAGTATCTAGGAGATTTTGCTCTGGTCCTATGTAGCATTCCAAAGCCATGATGACTTCTTCTCGGATGGAGTCGATGGGAGGGTTGGTTACTTGGGCGAACCGTTGTTTGAAGTAATCGTAGAGCATGCGCGGTTTTTTTGAGATCACTGCTAAGGCGGCATCGTTTCCCATTGAGCCGAGAGGATCTCTTAATTCCGTCACCATAGGCTGCAACATAAACTGCATTGTTTCCTGGGTGTAACCAAATGCCTTCATTTTTGGTATTAGCTCACTTGGCATTAATGTTTCAGCTTCACTGTCAGCGAGATCACTCAGCTCAATCTTCTCTTCATCGAGCCATTTTCGATAGGGGTGTTTTGCGCTTAGTCGCGATTTCAGCTCATGGTCTGGAATCATCCGTCCTTCGTCGAAATCGATCAAAAAGATACGGCCAGGTTGTAGCCTGCCTTTAGTTATAACTTTGGCTGGATCAACGTCAACCACGCCGACTTCAGAGGCCATAATGCATTTGTGGTCATCTGTGATGTAGTAACGTGAGGGACGCAATCCGTTTCGGTCCAGAACAGCTCCTATGAAGTCTCCATCAGTAAACGCTATGGATGCCGGTCCGTCCCAGGGCTCCATGGAACAAGAGTTGTATTCATAGAATGATTTCAGCTGGTCGCTCATTGTTTGATGCTGCTGCCAAGCCTCGGGGATCATCATCAAAATGGCTTCTTCTAGTGTTTTCTCGTTCATGAGAAGAAACTCTAGAACATTGTCAAAGTTTCCGGAGTCCGAGCAATCCGGTTCAATAATAGGGAATAGCTCTTTTAGTTCTTCCCTGAAAACCGCGCTTTCTATAACTCCCTGTCGAGCATTCATGGCGTTGACGTTCCCTAACAGGGTGTTGATTTCACCGTTGTGGCCCATGAAACGATTGGGTTGTGCCCTGTCCCAGGAAGGGAAGGTGTTGGTGCTGAAGCGAGAGTGCACCATCGCAAGGTGCGTTTCATAATCTTCGTCGGTCAAATCTGGATAAAAGCTGAAGAGTTGTTCAGGAGTTAACATTCCCTTATAAACAATAGTTTTTGACGACAGCGAACAAGCATAGGTTTTTTCTGTAAAGACTCCTGCGCTCCCTGAATTGATTTGATTGATCGCTTTTTTTCGGATTTGGTAGAGCTTCTGTTCGAAGATCTGTCCGGTGCAGTCATTCGAAGCGCTAATGAATACTTGCTCAAATGTGGGCATGGCGCTGCGAGCGGCTTGACCTATGTCCGCTCTTTCAGGGTCGATTGGAACTTCTCGCCAACCAATTAAGTCTTGACCTAATGCGAGTGCAGACTCGGAGAAGATTTTCTTCGCCCTAGCTCGCTCATCGGAATCATTTGGAAGAAAGACAATGCCGACGCCATATTCTCGGGGCAATAATGAGATGCCAAACTCTTGCTGGGCGTAAGTGCTGAATAATTTGTGCGGTATTCCAGTTAGGATCCCAGCACCGTCGCCAGTATTTTTCTCATATCCGACGCCTCCTCGATGCTCCATGCAGCAGTTCATGTTGTACGCATCTTTAACGATGGAGTGGCTGGATCGACCCTTAATGTCGCAGACAAAACCTATTCCGCAGCTATCTTTTTCGAATGCTGGGTCGTATAAGCCGGTTTTACCGGGCACGGTTCTCCTAAAAGTTCCTCTGCTCATCTACCTACTTGGCACCAAGAAGAGTGGCTAATGTTTTACGTTTTATATTGTTTACTTTACGCATGTAAAAACTATCTACTCCAAAAACACTCGGGGCACAGATACCAAGGTCCTAGAATACGAATACTCTAAGAGCAAGTAATGTTGTCCCCTATGAGCGCTAAGTCTTTGATTCTGTTTGAAAAAACACTTCAAAGCTTGCAGGGCAGAGTTTACTACAAAACTCGTCTGAAAAACAGAGTAACTATCGAAACCCCTCGCGACTACATTTTTGTGGGTGTGCTTGAAAAGCACTTTGTGACAGTTATTGGAGGGTGAATATTTAGTTTGGTATGGTCTGTATGGGAAAGAGAATAGAGCGTTAAAAGATTATGATTGATCAAAGTTTGCAGGCCGTCGCCCTATGGGCAGGGTTGAACCTGGGTTGGACTCTGCTTCTAGCTCTGAACGTGACGCGTCATCGCATGAAAGAGGGGGTTTCGACCGGCAGCGGAAGTAGTCAATCCCTTGATCGTGCCGTGCGTGCGCATGGAAATAATATTGAGTATGTGCCCGGAGCTATCTTAGGCATTTTGATATTGGCTGCTCTCGGTTATTCGCCTCTCGTAATAAATTTACTGGGGGCGTCTTTGCTGGTCGCTCGTTTTTGTCATGCTCACGGTATTCAACAACTAGAAGTCGATTTACCAAAGACTCGGGTCCTTGGGAATGTTTTGACCTGGGCCCTTTATCTGATTGTCGTTTGTTTGCTCGTTTATTCCTATTTTTCCTAAATTTGGATCGATTGATTTAATAAAAAGGACAAGAGGCGCGCAAATGTTTCCAGATCCGATTTCTCAGCCCTCTAAGCTCTTCCTTCTGAGTCGGCGCATCCCAAAGAGCCATCGATCAACGTCGTCACCCTTTCTTCGCACGTACTCTTCGACTTCTGGGTGGGGTAGGACGTAAAACCGTTCTTCTCGAATTGTTTCTACAACCGTTTTAGCGAGTTGCTCTGGTTCGATGATTCCATCTGTTTGACCGTCACCAAAACTTCTCGGGGCCATCGCAGTGTTTACTCCCTGGGGGCATAAAACAGAAACTTTAATCCCTTCGTCCCCGTGATTGATGGCAATAAATTCTGCTAATTTTACCGCGGCGGCCTTAGTAACCGTGTAGGGTCCGCTTCCGAGTGCCGCTAAAAGTCCTGCTGCAGAAGCGGTGTTCAACAGATAACCCTCTCCTCGATCAATCATTTGTGGTAAGACAGCTCTTGCTGCGTAAACGTGCGACATTACNTGCAGTTCCCATTGGTTTTGCCAAACCTCGTTTGTCGCATCTGTNAANACGCCCTCGCCTCCGGCNCCCGCATTAGAACAAAAGAGATCAATCTGGCCAAATTTCTCAGTAGCGTATCTGGCTAGGCCGGCAACTTGATTTTCATCGGTTACATTACAGACCATGGACTCGCAATTAAGCTCAAGAGCAGCCGCATCCAGGGCCTCTTTGTTTAGATCTGCAAGGACAATGCCCCTCGCACCTTCTTCAATAAATGCTTTTGCCATGGCTCTACCGATACCGCCACTGCCCCCTGTTATAACAGCCGTTTTGTCTCTTAACTCCATTTTTAAATCCAATACCTCTGGTGTGTAAAAACCGTAGCCTTAGTTTTAGGCATACGCAAGTGTTAAGTTAATACCAACAGATTTTGATTAGAAAATTAATGAACGATCAACTCGCTAGGGATTCACGAGCACGGTTTGCGGTGATTGCTCACACGATGTTAATTTCAGGAAGCTCAGTGTTTCTGCTGAGGCGCCACAGAACAGGTGCCCTAGATGGCTGGTACTCTTTGCCCGGAGGTCACCTTGAGTTAGGGGAAACAATTACCGAATGCGCCACAAGAGAATGTTCGGAAGAGACCGGTATCGAGGTAGAAAATCTGAAATTGCGCCGCATCCATAGCTATCTATTTAGAGGTGACCAAGGGCTGAACTTTATATTCACATCTAAAAAGTGGACCGGGTCGCCTCATATAGGTGAACCTGAATTTTTTAACGATGGGGGATTTTTCCTGTTCGACGANTTACCTCTTAAAACTCTTTCCTGGGTTAAGAGNGCAGTTGATGGATATCGNAAAAATCAAAATGACTTCGAATTGNTAGAGAACTTNAACTAGAANATTGATTCTGCGATTTTCTTGCTGTGCAGGTTTTGGTCTATCGAATACAATGCTGGTGAAACCAACTAGAACTATAAGGAAGAGCGGGAAATGAATGAGCCTGTACGAGTCACAATAACCGGAGCTGCTGGACAGATCGGTTATGCATTATTGTTTCGAATTGCGTCGGGCGCGATGTTGGGCCCTGAACAACCTGTCATCTTGCAGCTTTTAGAAATCACGCCAGCNCTGGATGCACTTAAAGGTGTTGTCATGGAGTTGGACGATTGCGCCTTTCCCTTGCTCGCGGGNACCGTGCAGACAGATGATGCAAATGTTGCGTTCAAAGATTGTGATTATGCCTTACTAGTCGGATCCCGCCCTAGAGGGCCTGGGATGGAAAGAAAGGATCTTCTCGAGGCCAATGCGGCAATATTTTCNGTTCAGGGCAAGGCGTTAAACGATCACGCCTCGAGGGCTGTCAAGACGTTGGTAGTGGGAAACCCCGCGAATACAAATTGTCTGATCGCACAGCGAAACGCGCCTGATCTTGACCCTCGGAATTTCACTGCCATGACAAGNCTGGATCACAATCGAGCAATGGCGCAAGTTGCAGGGAAAGTNGGNCGGCATGTCAGTGAGGTAAAAGGGCTTTGCATCTGGGGCAACCACTCTGCCACTCAGTATCCGGATTTGCATGGTGCCACTGTCGCTGATTCGGCNGCGATGGATCTTGTTGATATGAATTGGTATGAGCAAGATTTCATACCCACGGTTCAGCAGAGAGGCGCCGCAATCATCGAAGCGCGAGGTGCTTCGAGCGCTGCGTCAGCCGCAAATGCTGCAATAGACCACATGCGTGATTGGGTGATGGGAAGTGACGAGATAGTGAGTATGGGCGTGTATTCCGATGGCAGTTATGGTGTCGAGCCAGAGCTTATTTACTCGTACCCTGTCAAGTGCGAGGGAGGAGATTGGCAAATAGTCCAAGATGTCGATATCAATGAGTTCAGCCGGTCCAAGATGGACGCCACAACCCAGGAACTTATCGAGGAGAGAGACGCGGTTGCTCACCTCTTTTAGGAGTAGCCATAGTCTAAAAAAATAATTTTTCTAGTTTGGGAGTTGGCGAAGTGTCTTCAAAAATAAGAGAGTTCAAAATCAATGTTTCAGATGAGCAGATAGAGGAGCTTAATCAGAAATTGAGATGCTCTCGCTGGCCTGAGAAAGAAACCGTGTCTGATTGGTCTCAAGGTGTCCCTTTAGGTTATATGCAAGAAATATCAGACTACTGGCTAAATGAGTACGATTGGAGAGTTCGCGAATCCTTTCATAATCAGATGCCTCAATTTATTGCTGATTGCGAAGGCCTAGATATTCACTTTATTCATTACAGGAGTCCTCACCCGGATGCGAGGCCTTTGTTAATGACCCATGGCTGGCCTGGTTCCATCGTTGAGTTTAGGAAAGTTATCGAGCCTTTGGCTGATCCGGTTAAGCACGGTGGTGAATCTAAAGATGCTTTTCATGTGGTTTGTCCTGCCTTGCCGGGTTACGGATTTTCTTCGAAACCGAGCGAAGCTGGGTATGGGGTAGAGAAAATTGCGACCATGTGGAATAAGCTGATGTTGTCCTTGGGGTACGACACTTATTTCGCCCAAGGCGGAGACTGGGGTTCAGCAGTTACGACTGCCATTGGGATGCAAGCCCTGGGCAATTGTCTGGGGATACATGTTAATATGCCTTCTTCACCTCCAACGAAGGGAGCTTTGGAGAACCCTTCGGACCGCGACAAGGTAGCTTTAGCGGGCGCTCAATACTATCAGCAGTGGGGAGCAGGTTATTCCAAGCAGCAAAGCACCAGACCGCAAACCTTGGGTTACGGACTGGTGGATTCACCTATCGGGCAGGCGGCCTGGATTATAGAGAAGTTTTTCGAGTGGACAGATTGTGATGGTCATCCAGAAAATGTCCTTTCCAAAGATGAGCTTTTAGATAACGTTATGTTTTACTGGTTGACGGGGTCTGGAGCTTCCTCGGGTCGATTGTATTGGGAAAGTTTTGGAAAAGCCTTTTCTGGCGGAATGAAGAATATAAAGCTGCCCACCGGATGCAGTATATTCCCCAAAGAAATTGTCCCCACTCCCAGAGAATGGGCAGAGCAAATCTACTCAAATATAGTTTATTGGAATGAGCTCGATAAGGGGGGGCACTTCGCTGCTTTCGAGCAACCTGACTTGTTTATCGAGGAATTNAGGAGTTGTTTTGGTAAGATGTAGATTCGGAGCTATTTTCCTCTNAANCTAGGATCTCGTTTTTCTGCAAATGCCCNCNTTCCTTCAGCTCCGTCCTCGCTCGTGCTTACCTTTAACAATTCGTGTCGAGCTATAGCGCCAGCTTCTGCTGGGCTTTGGTTGAGGGTCTCCAGAGAAAACGCTTTTAGAGTCTCGACCACGAGCGGAGCAGANTCTGCCAATATTTTTGCCCATGCCATTGATGCCTGAAGCTCTTCTCCTTNTCCNACNACCTTGTTGACCATGCCAACTTCTTTTGCTCTTTCCGCCGAAAAGTCCTCTCCCAGAAGCATAAATTCCATGGCCAATTTATGTGGGATTCTAGAGACTGCGCTCGCTATTAGCCCTCCTGTAAAACCCAATTGAGCTTCAGGGTATTTGAAAATGGTGTTTTCGGAGGCTACGACAAGGTCACACATTTGAACAATGACATAGGCACCGCCAATACACCAACCATGAACTGCTGCGATAATTGGTTTGCTTANTTNGGATCCGATACTTGGAACGCCTTGCCACATTTCTTTTGGGGGATCCTTAATGTCCGCGCCAACCGAAAATGCTTTATCACCGGACGCATGCAAAATCGCAACGCGATCATCGCTTTCTTGAAAGATTTTCAGTTTTTCCTGTAAAGACAGGATCAGTTCTTCATTGAGTGCGTTCATTTTCTCGGGGCGATTCAGTGTGATGATGCTGANCGCGTCTTGNGATTCATGAGTAACCACATCGCTCATTTCATGACTCCAANCAGTCGTTAAANTTGGCCTCTCGCTTCTCGTGAAAAGCAGCCACTCCCTCCTTCGCGTCNTTATGNTGATCACTGATGGCAGTTTTTGCTGCTATTTCATCTAAAGCATGTTCCCANGAGAGTTCTGCTGCATTGTAAATGGACTTTTTTAGGAGTCGCATTGAGACCTGGGGGCCGTTCGCGAGTTCCAAAGCAAGGGACATCGCCTCTTCTTCAAGCCGCTCGGAGGTTGTGACCTGACTAACCAATCCAAGATCAAGTGCCTCTTGAGCAGTCACGATCTTTTTGCGCATCATAAATTCCATCGCCTTGGCGACACCTAACAATCGAACCAGAAGAAATTGACCGCCTTCGTCTGGGAGCAGTCCAAAACGAAGTGTCGCACTACCCATTCGAGCAGCTTCAGAAGCTATTCGAAAATCACATGATAGTGCCAAGGAGAAGCCGGTTTGTATTGCGACACCATTAATGGCGCATATGGTTAGCTTATCGATATTTCTTATGGTTGTGTTCAGCTGCTGGGAAATAGTGCGTAGCCCATCGTAAGTGCCGATTGGATTATCATGACCTGGTGGAATCGGATCAACGAGGGGGGTGCCTCCCAATTCTGCGGACTTATAGGCTTTAAGGTCATCGCCAGCACAAAATCCTCGACCGGTTCCAGTGAAGACTAAGACCCTTACCTTGTTGTCCATTTGTGCTTGTGTTACTGCTTCAATCAAATCCCTTTTGATCGCCGTAGTCATGCCATTAAGCCTTTCAGGCGTATTAAATTGAAACCACGCTATGCCCTTTTCCCGAATCGTCAAATCGAAACCAGTGAACGCTCCAGTTTTCATATCTCCCTCTCTTGATTTAGTGTTTGGATCGACTGCCTAGTGGCCCATTAAGTTATGCCAGGTGTCCAAATCAGAAATTTTCAGGTATGGATTGAAGGTTTTGGTTTCCCCCATAGTGGCGTTAGGCACGTGTCCATAATTGTGGCCGGGCAGCAAAAGGGTGTCGTCCGGGAGCGATGCCAGCTTGCTCATACTTCGAAACATGTCATCTGAATTGGATCCTGGCAAGTCAACTCTCCCGCATCCATTAATGAATAGCGTATCCCCTGAGACGAGCGTGTTTTTGATTTTAAAGCACTGACTGCCAGGCGTGTGTCCTGGGGTATGAAGAAACTCGATCTCCACATTGCCTACCGACAACTTGTCGCCTGACTCTACTTTGACCAGATCACTGTCGGATATTTCGGTCACCTTCTTGATGCCGTCGGCCTCTAGTTTGTGTGCGTAAACTTTCACGGGGTTGGTTTCGAGCAGCTCGGCTACTCCCGGAACCTGGTTCCCGCTAAAAGACCCGCCTACATGATCAGGGTGGTAGTGCGTAGCCAGGGCTCCCACGAGCTTGTAGTCTCTCTGGTTGAGGTGCTCGACCAGATTAGGAATATCCCAAGCGGGATCCACTATGACTACCTCACGAGTGGTCTTGCTTCCAACGATGTAGGTATAGTTTTGCATCGGGCCAATTTCGATTTGCTCGATAATTAGCTCTTGAGGTTCTTCCCATGATTCTTCAGACATCTTAATCCCTGACTTCTTTGTGGGAGATAGACTAACCCTAATGATGAAGGATGTTCAAATTATCTAACCTATCCCTAGATTTGTTCGCTTACTCGTTGTGTTCTTTTTTGTTTGGACTTGCTATTAAACCGTAGGTTCCTTTTTGGCCTCGTATTTTATGATTTTTTAGTGCTGCTCT
>PBUF01000142.1:8870-10251 GCA_002727775.1 Gammaproteobacteria bacterium | reverse complement strand
TCATAGTTCTGCGACTGAAGAAACCTATCATCTGATTAATGAAGATCGATTGGCGATGATGAAATCTACGGCCCTATTGGTAAACACGGCCAGAGGACCCATTGTCGATGGACGCGCTTTGGCGAGGGCGTTAAAAGAAGGTGTTATCGAGGGTGCGGGTCTTGATGTAACGGAACTGGAACCAATCGACTCGGACGACCCGCTTCTAGAGCTCGACAACTGCATAGTGACCCCTCATGTTGCAGGGTTTTCCCCAACCTTTTTAGAAGACTGTGCGGTGAGACAGGCGGAGAACATAATATTTGCGCTAACAGGTATTAAACCTCATGGATTGGCTAACCCCGAAGTAATTAAAACCATAGCCGTGATGCGAAATTCGGGTGGTAGCAGATGGGATGGTATTGAAGACTTTTCTACGGCTCTCAAGCTCTAGCCAGAAGCATCAAGGTTTTTTGAATCGTTGCAGATAGTTTGCAAAAGCAACATCAAAGGTATTAATGAGATTTGGGTTCATGCTTTTAGCATTTGTTGCATAACCCAGGTGGATGTCAGGTATATCGTAGATTCCTCTGAGTAGCTGATAGTCCTCGCTGTAGCCAAGTTCGGGGTTTGGGTCCATCAAAGGCCAGAAAGCGTCTGTTGTAGTCACTAATCTTAGATTGACTTCGGGGTCGTCAGTCAGATAGCGGGGCAGATATGGCATGCCATTCCGAGCATAGATTGGAGCGATAATAGAAGACACCACGGTTTGCGAATTCGTCCCAATTACTGGGTATTTGAGTAGATCCTGTTCTGTCGGATTTTCGAGTGATGTCAGAGGATGATTTTTTCGCACTAATATCGCAACATGCAAAGGAGCCATTTGTTTGATTTGTAATTCTTTCCAACGAGATAGAGTCGANGTCATGCCGACAACAAGGTTCACTTCGCCATGAACTAGCATGGGACAGAGCTGATCNGCCGACCCACTAACGGTTTCGATCGCTATTCCCGGATATTNAGTTGCNATGTCAGTAATCGCACGTCTNAGATGAGCAATGAAGCCCGCGGGCGTNACGCCAATNTTAAGTCTTCCNGTGACGAGCTGTTGTGATTCAAGTACGTTNGTGAACAACTCGTCGACCTCATAGAGGATGCTTTTGGCCCTNGCTACGAAAATCTCTCCGGCTTCNGTTAAAAGAACACCTCTGGGCAGCCNNTTGAANAGTTTAACNCCCAAGACATCCTCTACTTCCGCGATATTNTGCGANAGCGCTGATTGTGTTATNGACAATGTTTCTGCCGCGGTGGTTATCGAACCTGATTTNGATACTTCGACAATNTATCTAAGGCGTTTTGTCTCNANTTGATTTNTCGGTGCTTTCGGTTTCATNNCTCTNGT
>PBUF01000142.1:0-8864 GCA_002727775.1 Gammaproteobacteria bacterium | reverse complement strand
TGCATTANAAAAATTAATGTTAAATNNNATTTNNTNATTAATTNCTAATGCCATTATANCTGAAGTNTATCAACTAGAAAGTGACAGTTTNCTTNGANTGNTANTTTTTATGGACTCGAGGAGTGNTGCCNAGNTCGGTCCTTATAACCTGTTTNGAGNTTNATTTCGGGCNGNCTCGTAATNTAACGACAGACTTTCTGGCCNTGTTCNGACAACGATTCATAGATATCATAGGGCATACTTTCTTGGAGAGGTTCTCTGAACCAAGGAGCATAAAATTCAGCATTGGGTATGGCCCTGACTTCCTGGGAGAGATTTGGTGTCCCTCCGTGCCAAGCCCGNATNTCACGNATTAGGACGCTGCCAGCCGGAGCGGGACAGACNGTGCTTAACTTCATCCAATCNGGTTCTTCCTTGAGATTTGGAATGGGCTCTCTTGAATGTTGAGTTCCAGGGATTTGACGNGTGGGTCCATTGATCGCAGTGAAATCTACCGTGAGAAAATTGCAACAAATGTAAGGGCAGGGTAAGTCCCTGTAATTCATGATTCCCCTCGGGTCGTGGAACGAGCCAAAAGTTTGACCTCCTATTTGTCTGCGATCGCNCATGTCTGAGTGCAAGGGTTGATATCNAACCGCTCCTGGAAGGCAGAAGTCTCCNCCGCCGCCTCNTGCGATATAGTTTGAAGACCCAAACAAAGCNGTCAAAATCGGAGTAACCTTNGGTAGATCAATCAGCATAGCCCATTCTGGGTTGTGCATTTGATGTCCNGTNAGGCTCGCNCCCCCGAAAGAATATCGATGCGACCCNCGATTGCCGACGCGATGCTTATCTAGGGCGAGAATGTTGTGAATTTCNCGGTNTACCCCGGATCGTAAGTAATCNAGTTGGTTGGAATCTANGACTTCTCGGACGACCACAAACCCNTCGCGATAAAATACCTTCACGATNTCATCGAGTTCATGATAATCAAAAAGTTGGAGTCCTTTGATTCCGTTGTTAATTTTTAAGTACTCTTTTCTTTCTTTGACTTCCTGACTAGTTTCATCTTCATGAACCCAGCCAGTCTCATCCAGTGGAAGCGAAAAGGCATCTGGATCTGGTTCTAATCCTAAAGTTTGATCGTCTTCTATTTTTTTCATGTTTAGGACTCTTTTAAATAGGAATCAACAGCTGGCATTAAATGGTCAATATAGGATGTAAAAAATTCTTTGCCCATTAGTTCTCTTCTATCGTTTGCCCAACCAAGTAGGATGAGTGTTCGGACCATGGTTAATGTGTTCAGTTCTTTTACAATTTGTGAATTTAATAGGCGGGCTGAACGATAACCCTCAATCAACGCATTTCTAATTTCTTGGATGGTAATGACCTTGGGATCCAAGGAAGAGAGAGCGTCTGTTTCGGCGACCGCGATTTCATAGCCATGCCAGCTGTATCCGCAATCATCAAAGTCAATAATCTGTAGCTTATCTCCTTGGACTAGAACATTTCTCGCATGTAAATCCGCGTGAATAAGGCCGAAGTTATCCTTCGTTTGATCTAATTCTATCAGTTGTTTGTAGACTTGCGATCGTACGCTTTTTAGAACTTTTCTCTGTTCATTGCTTAGTTCAGTGGTTTCCCAAAACTTTCCCCAAAGAGGCTGCGTGCCCATGAGGCCATCGGCGTCCCAACTTCGCCGAGTAAAACCTCTCGGGGGTGTCCAGTTACTCGTCTGGTTGTGTACTTGAGCCATCAACTCTCCAAGCTTGAAAAAGGAGTTCTCGATGATTTCTTTACTAGCCTTGCTTACCAGGGTCTCCAGAGAGTCCCCATCTAGCCACTCGATAAGTCCAACCTGGTGTGGCGTTTTGTTGTCGCCCAACTCTACACGTGTATAGAACTGATGGTCCTTCGTCTCTATATGGGCGGGCACATAGACACCGGCTTTTCTTAATGCTTCTGCCCAGACGACCTCTGATTCTAGTTCCTCGAGCCTATTGTATCCTGGTCTGTGTATTCTAAGAGCAAAGCGTTCCCCGTTCTGATTAGTGACTTTATAGACAACGTTTTCACTTCTCGACGCTATATCTAAATTCGTTACTTTGATGCTCCAGTTATCCAGGGCCTGTTCGGCCGCNTGTCGGTAAACTACCTCGTTAAACAAAGTGTTCGCTCATAACGGAATCGAAGGCTTCAAGGAAGGCGTCTGCATGTTCCTTTTGAAATACCAGCGGGGGCCGAATTTTAATGACGTTTCCATGCTCTCCAGCATTGCTCATCAAAAAGCCCTTGTTTTTCATGAGATTGACCACCCTAACCGCGCCCTCTCGATTTGGGGTGTTATCGTCCTTGTTGGTCACCCAATCTATGCCAACGAAGAGTCCTTGGCTTCTAATATCGCCAATGTAATCAATTCTTTGAAGATAGCCTTCTAACCCGTCGCTAAGATATTTGCCGATCTGTCCGACTTGGTTGAGAATGTTTCGGTCTTTTATTTCTTTTAACACAGCCATACCAGTAGCTGCTTGCAAGGGGCTTGAGGCGAAGGTGTTGAAATACCGAGTTCGTGATCGATATTGCTCTACGATTTCCTTGCCAGATGCCGTCGCTGATAGGGGTAAGCCATTACCCATAGGTTTCCCCATGGTGACGATGTCNGGCTCAACCCCGACCTTCTGATAACCCCACCATTTTCCCGTCCTGCAGAAACCCGATTGCACCTCGTCAATTATCACCAGTCCGCCTGCATCTCGTACCATTTGGGTTGCCGCTTGCATAAACCCTGCAGGAATTTCTGGTAGCCCTTCGTTGGCAAATATCGGGCAAAAAAGAATGCCGGCAAATCCGATACCATCCGCCTGTATCTGTGTGATCGTGTCCTCTAACACTTGTAAGTATTTGAGGGAAAGCTCTTCCTCACTTAGTCCCGCAACAATAGGTCTAAACGTTTGAGGATAAGGAATTGANTAAATATTTTTNCGCTTATTGTTCTCAAGGGGCACGTATGTGAGCTTTCCTACTTGGTCGCTGTTGCCGTGATAGGCCGCGTTGGTGCAGATAAAGGCGCTACCGCCAGTTGCAATGCGAGCCATCGTCATTGCCACCTCATTAGCCTCTGTGCCAGAGCAGCTAAATACAACGCTCTCGATTGAGGCCGTGTGCAGATCGGCGATCTTCTCTGCGTATTCGAGTATGTCCTCGTGCAGGTAACGGCTNTGAACGTTCAATTTTTGAAGNTGCGTATACATGGCTGTCGCAATATTAGGATTTGCGTGACCCACGCAGGGAACATTGTTGTACATATCGATNTACCGTTTGCCATCAGCATCGAAGAGGTAAGCACCCTCTCCTCTNACAATGTGGAGCGGTTCTTCATAAAATAGGGGCGCTCCTTTACCTATGGCATTCTCTCTTCTGGTGACTAATTGTTGATTATTCATGCGGCTTAACCTTTACTGACTGCACTAGCGCTCCTAATAAAAATTTAATGCTAAATATCGCAGAGGTAGCATCAAATTAATACTCTAGTAATGACGGATTAGAATCTCGCTAGTGCAGCATGCTTAGTAGCCGAGTCGAGGTTATAATGAAANCACGATNCAAGGGGAGGGNAGNGTTGTCAAATAATCAATCTAATGAATTTCCTTTGTCTGGTTTTAAGGTNCTGGATTTTTCGCGNGTCCTAGCAGGGCCATTTGCGGGCAGAATGCTCTGCGACNTAGGNGCAGANGTGGTNAAAGTGGAGCCGCCGGACGGNGATATAACCCGTCTTTGGGGAGCTAAGATNGGNGGAATACCTGGNTATTACAGTCAGCAAAACGCTGGCAAAAAGAACATTTGTATCGATCTGCGAGCAGANGGTGCACGCGAGCTAGTTTTTGCGCTGGTTGAGCAAGCTGACATTCTGATTGAAAATTATCGACCTGATGTCATGCCAAGATTGGGCTTGGGCTACGATTCTCTAAAAGAAATCAATCCTAAGCTCATCATGCTCTCTATTTCTGGATTTGGACATGATGGTCCGGAATCCCACCGGCCTGCCTATGCTCCTATAATTCACGCTGAGACCGGCCTTATGGCACGCCAGTCGAAAAGGGGTGATATCCCATATACCGATCTTCCCTTGTCGGTTGCCGATACAAACGCGTCGTTGCACGGATTAGTGGGTCTGTTGTCTGCAGTTATTCACCGCGATCGGATTGGTGTTGGCCAACACATCGATATCGCGATGATGGATACAGTTCTGGTGACTGATGACCAACTACACTATGACATCGAGAGCTCGGAGGATAGTGGCCCTCTTAGAAACGACACCTGGGAAACGGGTGTCGGGCCCATATTAGTGTCAGCTGATTTTAGGTGGTTGTGGAAAAACCTTGTTAGGCATTTCGAATCCTTTCGCGATTCGGGTACGGACAATATGGAATTGGAACAAAAGATCCGAACTCGAAGGGAGATAGTCGGAAGGTACATGGCCAAGTTAGANACTTGGGATGAAGTTGAGTCTGTNTTCGCAACGATGAATATCGCTTGGGGCAAGGTNAGNGATCCTCGCAAGATGCGAGAACAAGAGACCGTTATATCNCGGGGTTCGATTACCGAAATTGACGACAGNGCGGGCGGTGTGNGGCCAATTCCNCAATCGCCATACCGNTTTTCCAATGCTCGCTCCGAGGTNCAAGGATCCGCNAAGCATCGAGGTGAAGACAANTTTTCNGTGTTNTCNTCNTGGATCGGNAGATCCCANNAGGACNTTCAANCCNTGATCGANTCCGGAGTGCTCAGTCGAGATGAGGNGCTTCTCGACTGAAATTAAAGACTACTAGTCTAGACTGCTGACTTTTTGAGACTTGTCTGCTNTNACTGCAGCNATTTCATCTTCGTCCAGATAGCGCATCATGAANGCGCCAAAAAGCATTTCNTCAAACGATTGTTGTCCCCAGCGTACCTCAATGTTGGGGTTTGGATTCGCTTTATTTTGGCCTGAATTATCCCACCAGTTGTGCTGTATGAGCTTCGATCCCGCAGGGATTAACTTCGGCTCTGAAAGCGTATAAGACGTCTGCCAATTGAAATCGTAATTAGGAACGGAGAGAAGCAGCTCGTACTGGCCATCAGGGTAGACCACGCCCATTTCCATTGCTTTGCCTCTAAAATGCGCGTGAGGCAACATGCTGTATAACCAGGCGTCTTTTGGTATCTCTCTAGCAATTGTTTCTTTGTGATTTCTTGCGTGAGCAGGAATCTTGATTCGAAAATTTGCGACAGAAAGAGAGAACACTTCGTGCTTCGGAGTCTTGTCCAACACCCATATTCCCATCTTAGTTGCGTCTACGGTCGGTCTTCCGACTGGCGTATAGTGCATCTGGAATTCCAGTGTTGTCCCGGCCGGCAGCAGCATACCTGTGTCTTCTGGAAACGGGTCAGCGTTAATACCTGGGGCGTAACCGCGCAGGCCGCCACGACCTTCGCGTTTCAATTTGCCAGCTCGTCGACCTTCAGTCTCAAGGGTACCGAATGACGTGATTACATGGTGTAAAACGGACGGATCACCGGGCAATATTTCTGCGGTGCCTATCCAGATGTCTTTCGGAATAGGGTTTGCGACTAGATGATACTGATAGTCCACGACGCCGGAGGCCGGTATTTCCATAGCGGGTATGTCAATCACGTAATCGGGCGGGCCCAGGGTTGGCTCGTTTGTCCACTTAGCAAATGATACTTCTGTCTCGGTAAGTGGATCCGCGCCTTCACCACGTGGAGAGCCGGCTTCGATCCAGTGCACTAATTTTCTCGTTTCCTCTGTCGTTAGTGAACGATCGTTACTGAAATGTCCAACTGCAGGATCGGCATGCCAAGGAGGCATTCGTTTTGTTCGAACTACCTCTCTGATCATTAGAGAAAACCCTTTGACCATGTTGTAATCGGTCATTGCCCAGGGACCGATACCACCGCTTCTGTGACATGCTACACAATTTTCTTGCAGGATCGGTGCGATCTCTTTCTCATAAGAGATCGCTGCATGCTTTGCTCTGTTTGTTTTTTCAGGGAAATTTATAAGACAGCCTACGGCGTCAGTTTGCGCAACTGTTATTTGTTTTTGGCCAAGTACACTGTCGATAGCGTTTTGCAGATAATGATTTGACGCTTCAGCTTTTTGATTTTCGTAGGTCAACCTGTCATCCAGAGCGCCATGATAAATGACCTTCCAAGTTTTAGGGTCCAGTACAAAGACTTCCCCAGTTCGCACTAGATTCAAGGACTCACCTATGATTTGAGTCTCGTCGATAAGGATTGGCAGTTCATACCCGAATTGGATTGCTTCGTCGTGAATGGAATTACGGTTGTCCTGTAAGTTGGAGTTGATAAGAAAAAACTGCACGCCTTGCTCTTGATAGGTTTTTGCTAGCTCACTGTATCTAGGCATAGCGTTTCTAACGATCGGGCAACCGTTGCCTTGAACGAGAAAGACTACTGCTTTTTTGTCGTCATAGTAGTAAAGCTCATGTGATCCGCCCTGGTGATCGAGTAACCGAAAATTTTCTACTCGTGAGCCGATCTCGAGTGACCAAGTTTGAATTGCGAACATCAAGCCAANNANTGTAGANAANGTGNGTTTNATNTTNATTCTCTTCACNTTTNANCAANTNACTCANAGGAATTTANCAAATTTCGCCCTTCTAAACATCTATATATCTGTAGGGCTTTAATCTGTTGGGGCCGTTTCCTTCTACCTTCCCTTTGGTTAATAGAAATATCCATAGGGTTAGCTGGCTTCCATAAATCGAACATTCAAATGTAAGTATGCGTTTTCATTAGGATGTTTCGCCCAGATTTCCTTCCATTCAACGGAAGACATTGTTGCGGGAAATTCTTTCTCTCGCGTCTCTCTGCTGTCCCACTTAATGATCCATGTAACGTTCGGTTGTCCATTGGGCGAAACAATAGGGTTAGAACCAGAAACTTCGGGGGGCTCACCTTCATCCATCCAGAAATCAATAACCTCAAGATTTTCTTTTAGCCATGGCGCAGCAATATCCTTTGCCCACTCCTTGTAGGCGTCGAACCATTCGCTTTCGATTGTGTAGTCCCTNATCTCATAAATTGGNNTAGTCATGGTGAGTTCNCGTCAGTTCTCTCGNCCNTATAATANNTATATTTCTTTCGTTCGCCCATTATTATAATTCGTGNATTCCTGAGGTTTAGGATGTTTATTGGTGAATGGCAGGGTTGGTATTTTAGGCGATTTGCACTCTGAAGACTTGAGATTAAAAGTTGCACTCGACTTTTTCGAAAAGTCCCAGGTCGACTTTATTGTTTGCACAGGCGATATCGCCGANGGCAGAGGAAATATTGATAAGAGTTGCGAGTTACTCAAATTATTTTCGGTAACCTGTGTGCGAGGTAACCACGATCGATGGCTCTTAGACAATAAAGTACGCCATATTCCTGAAGCCCATTTATGTGCAGATTTGAATTTGGACTCACTTGCTTTCTTAAACGACCTTGCTTTGGTAGAGAGGCTGGCTCTAGGAGAAGATACCTTAGTGCTGTGCCATGGTGTGCTGGATAGGGATATGCACAAAATCTGGCCNGGCACAGAAAGAACGAGNATTGAACGTTCTAAAAACTTTGATGATTTGTTGGTTCAGGAGTCGCCTCGATTTGTCGTTAATGGCCACATACATTATCGGACAATGATAGATTTTGAGGATTGTCATTTGATCAACGCAGGCACGCTTAGAGGCGATCGTCCCGTGGTTACGATACTNGACGCATTTCAAGGCGTGGTTGTCGGTTACACAATGAGAGATGATTCGGAGATGGTTCGCGGTGCTACGATTTCGTTAACTGAAAGAGATGATAGACGCNTCTGGAAAAATACCCAGGAGTTCGACGGCACTTGGACACCTGTAGTGCTAAGCTAACTCAACGAACTAATTCTTTTTCGGACGATTAGTGGTTGTGGTGGTTATCGGATTGCTGGGGNGCATCCTCTACCCAGATTTCAACGNGTANNTNCCCAGNATTTNCGAAAANGAGNTCAATGGTGAATTTATCGTCTAACTTTAGCGGTTTTTGAAGACCTTCGAGCATGATATGGCTGCCGCCTGGCTGGAATTTAATTGTGCTGCCAGCGGGAATCTTCTTTCCATTGGTCACCTCGCGCATACGCATCATGTCGCCGTCATGGATTACATCGTGTATGGATGCCGATTTAGCAATTTCGTCTGGTATTTCGATTGCCAGCAATACGTCGTCTTTCTGGCCTGAATTCGAGACATTAAAGTAGGCGACACCATACTCACTTAGCGGTGGAGTAGGCTTTGACCAAGGGTGGTCCACAGTGATGTTTTTTTGTGCGTACTCGTGAGCTGTAACCACCGGCGGAGCGATTATTATCAATAACGTATAAAACAGTTTCAGCATGTATTTTTCCTCTCCTGCAGCTGGCACAAGGGTAAAGCCCGTAGCTTAAAATTATTCTGGGCAACATACATCAGACGCGAGAGATTCGATAGGCTTGTTTTATCGTCCGTTTATCTAACATGGTTTTTAAGAGGTACCAGGATTTACGTACTGATTGCGACGGATTTAATTTGAAGCCAAATGCTTTTACCTCTTTCCAGTTCAAGAGTATTAAAGGACTTTTTAGTGACTAGAGCTCGAAAGTTGTTCGGACCAGCCTTTGAGTGTATTTGTAGGAATGCCGGGTTCGTATCTTCCTGGATTTTAGTGATCACTGCTTGAACCCTATTCAATATGCTTGTGTCTGTGTGGTTTGATAACGCTATGCTTATGTCTCTTGCAAGTATCACCAGCCTTGTTTTGAAACCGATTTCTTTGTTTGAGGCAGGAATCCAAAGATTTCCACCTTGAAA
>PBUF01000141.1 GCA_002727775.1 Gammaproteobacteria bacterium | reverse complement strand
CGAGGCTCTGGACCTGGGTTATCTGCCTTACTAATCCAAAGTTCCATGTAATCTAATGCGTCCTGATAATTCTCGACGACAAAACTAAGCTGAGCGATTGTGTACAAAGTAGTGACTTCAAGGCCCTCTGTAACGTCTTCTCCCTGAGCCAGAACCTGCTCGTAAGCGTAAATAGCAGCTTTAAAGTCCTCCTTCAAAAACGCAATGTAGCCGAGCATGTTGTGAATATTGCCGAGTTCATTTCCGTTGTATTTTTTAGATCGGTTGAGCATATCTTTGAGGAATTGCTCGGCGAGCCCATATTCCTTGGCATCCATTAATTCCTGGGCTTCACCTAATTTCTTGAAAATAGACTCACTGATGGTTGGGACCCGTCTGGTCTTCTTTTTCTTCTCAGCAGAACGACCCTCAGCCGCCTGGACTTGAGTCCCCTCAAAACCGAATTCAGAGAAAGCGACAGGCCCAAGTAACCCAACGCAAACTGCAAGACCTAGTACGGTAAATGAGGTCAAAATCTTCATAAAAACTCCGTTCTCTAATCCGATAATTCGAAGGTTATTCGGTTTCTAACACCAGCCACATCAATGGGCTCCCCGTTAACGACTTTGGGCTTGTATTTGAATTTGAGTGCAGCGTTTATAGCAGCTCTATCAAAAATGCCGGGAGGTTTCGCCTCAACAACGAAGGGGTTTCTTACTGCTCCGGTTTTAGTAACTATGAATTCCAACACCACATAGCCCTCTATCCCTCGCGTTTGCGCTCTCCTGGGGTAAACGGGGGCGACCTTAACAATCGGCAAGTATTCCCCATCAGAGGAAAAGCCTCCGCCACCAACGTTCAAATCAACGTTAACATCTACTGCGCCTACATCCATCCCTTGTGAGACGTCAGAAGATTCAAACTCTGGCTTAGGCATATCAGGTGGTGGCTCATCGGGGGGAGGTGGCGGCTTGGGTTTGCGCTGTTTCGTCTGAATTTCTTCATCATCCTCCAGCCTGACCAGTTCCAATAATTTACCTTTAGCACCCTCGTCCAACTTAGCTTCGTCACTGGCTATCACTGCTTGCATAATCAAAAACAACACCGTGGTAACAATCGCACCCAAAGCCAAACTTATGCCATATCTTTTTGCCAGCATGGTCAGATCACATCCTTTCCGTAGAGATAGCTACCTCACGCAATCCGGCCGCACGAGCAGCACTTAGGACAGCCATCAATTTTTCNTTNGTGGACTCTTTATCTGCNTGAATAACCANACCNCCTTTCGGNTTTTCGGCNTGAAGTCGCTCGATATGCGAGCGAACAGCAGAAGCCTCTACNCTTTTNTTNTCNATCCANATTTCCCCATTGGGGTTNACGGCCACCAACATAGAGATCGTCGGTTTCTTCTCAGCTGTCTCNGCNTCAGGCTTGGTAACNTGAACACCAGTCTGTTTAATGAAGGTNGCTGTNACGATNAAGAAAATCAGCATAATAAACACCACGTCTAGCATNGGTGTTAAATTGATATCGGCTTCGTCGCTTGACCCTTGTCTCTTAACTANTTGTCTACTCATAAAATCCCTTTTGACGTCATATAGAGATCAATCACAAATCCAGAGCAATCTGAGAGTCCAGTAANTGNGTTTCCTGCTCNACNTTNCGCCTGATCAANGTGCTCGCGATCAGNCCAGAAAGCGATGCGATCATGCCACTCATAGTCGGNATCGTAGCCATCGACACCCCTGCTGCCATAGATCNGGCGTTACCGCCCTGAGTTGCCATCGCATCGAACACCGCAATCATTCCAGTTACCGTGCCTAAAAGACCGAACAAAGGACACAATGCGACGCACGTTTGAATTATTGGAAGAGTTCCACTNATCCGATCGGTCGCATCGGAGATCACCCCGTCTCGAATCTGACGAGCAGTCCAAGAAGTCCTCTCGCTCCTTCCGTTCCAAGATTCNGTNAGCTCTTCCATCATGCCTTTGTATTCCATCCGAAAGAACCAAATCCTTTCAAATATCAAAGTCCACATAATGAAAGTGATGAGCGCAATGAACCANAGCACATCGCCGCCCATCTCTATAAAACGCATTATGTCTAGGTATGCTTCCCTGAACATTCTTGCTTCCCCAAAAGATTAGCTGATAGGCCTACCAGACCCTTCNGCGTGCTTGGCAATAATTCCNGCACTCTGTTCTTCGATTATNTGAATAATCCCCTTGGACTGTGAGCTCACAATCGCATGCAACAGTGTGGTCGGAATNGCCACCACAAGNCCTAATACAGTNGTCATAAGCGCTTTGGAGATACCGCTAGCCATCGTCTTCGGGTCACCTGCGCCGAACAACGTGATCGCCTGGAATGTCTCGATCATACCGATCACCGTACCCAACAGACCTGCCAAGGGAGCAACCACTGAGATCACCTGAATCAACATAATATTCTTGGTGATACTCGGGGTTTCGGTAAGTATTGCTTCACCCAGCTTAAGCTCAAGGGTTTCGACATCCACTCCTTTATTCTCTTCATATACACCTAAAACTCTACCCAATGGGTTATCGTCACTTGCTTCAGGATTATCCCTCTGAGCGTTGACACTTCTACCAATGATAAACAAGCGGTAGAGGCGTTCGGCTGACAGCGCTAGTCCGACAAACAGACCCATTATGATAATCGCGCCCATCGTTCCGCCCTGACCATCACAGAAAGGCAGGAAGCACTCGGCAACGCCCATAAACGTACCCACCTGCTCATTAAAGGTGGCCGCCTGTATCAACAAGGCCAAGAGTGAACCCCTGGTGGGATCGACTGAAAATTCTACCACTTCACCGGGGCTAGCCTCTTGCAGCTCTTCCGCAGTGTCGGTGTGTCTTCCAGTTGGTTGTCTAGGTAATTCAACAATCGATTGCGTATCCGCATCCCACTGCAAATATTTACCCTCTCCAAGCAACGCATAGGCGCCAACCCGAACAATCTCTGTATTGACCTTCTCGCCAGACATCATGGTGATCGTGCCTGGATACTTTGAGATTTTCGCGGACTCGGTCATTTCTCGCTGCATCTCGAACCAAAGCTCTTCCATCTCATCGATGGTGGCTAACTGACTCGCTGTGCCCATTTTCGCAGCCAGCTCACCCAGCCACTCGCCACGATTTGGGTATTGGCTGGAAATGAGTGACGCTTCAAACAGACCCCGGGTATCGCCAGCAACCTGTTGCAGAACGCCAAATAGCTCTCTCAAACTACCCAAACGCTTGTCCAGCTGTTCGGTCATGTCGCCAATACGAATTTCATTTTCCTCGAAGGTGGTCTCCAGACGATCTGATCGTCGCTCCTCTCTTCTTCTTTCTGCTTCGGCATCTTTCAGCATCTGGGCTTGATTCGCCTTTTCTCTAGCAAACCGGCCTTCTCTGTTAGTATGCTCTCGATTCTCTACTACTCGTCGATCCTTAACGTTATCAAGCAGCTCATCCAAAGAATTCGCTTCGTTGATGATGAGCTCTCCTTCAGCCGCTGGAGCTTCTTCCTGCGAAAAAGCAAGAGGGCTCAGGAGCAATAAAAACGCAGACGTAATCACAGTCAATTTGTCTTTAATTAATTTCATCGAGCTGCCTCCGCACCGGTCACTGGTATACTGAATAAATTAGTCGTCGCCTGCTGCCTCGCCATACGAATTCCCTGGCGAACCGAGGCCTGATAAGAATCATCAATTTCTTCCCATGAGCCGGTTTCAGGGTTATAGCGACCGGTCTCTTCGCCGTCTCCTGTTTGATACATGAGCGAGATCCTGCCCACTTTCAGAACATCTACCTTACGGTCCACGCCAGCGATTGAAATTGTGTCGCTGTATGCCTCTAAGGTGCGGCCGTAATCATTTTCTATCTGATAGGCCCTGAGCACCTGAGAAAACTTTTCTGAAACCGCAACGTCTGCACGATCCATCATGTCACGCAATCGGCTGACTCGCGCCCTTCTTTCTTTCAGCAAAAAAGGCAAGTCCAGCTCAACGAATTGCTCAACACCATCTATCATTCGAATCATCAATGGCGTGATCTGCCTTTCAATAACGGTCACCTCATCTATCGAAGTAGTAAGCTGAGCCATCTCTTCTTCCTGGCTTGCGATCTGCTTCTCGAGCTGACGATTGTAAACTCGCAAGCCTTCGATTTCCTTGAGGACTGTTTTGTACTCGTTAAGCAACAAGCGAGTCTCTTCTGTTAGTGCGTCGATTTTGGATTGCGACCTTTTTGCCGCAACGTTCATCTGTTCCGCTACCTGATAAATATCGTCTAGTGTCGTCGCGGCGTAAGACGCACTCGTTAAAGCACACACAGACGCAACCAACAACACTGACAATCCCTGAATTTGTTTTCTCATGACAACTTCCTAATGGAATGACTTAACACAAAAAGCCCAGACTTCTTTTGCAAACACAAGTCCATCTGAATCTCTAATCTCTCTCGTACTTTGAATAGCTATACTACTGTGGCCATCCCACTACTAATAACGGCTTATCAGCTACATTAGCAACGAAATGATGACTTCATATATATTTTTGTTTTAGTTCTGCTAAATGAACCCTGCAATCGCAGAATACTTATGCAAAGTGCCGAGCATACTCCCTTATCTTTCTCGGAGCAGAATGGTCAACAATGCTCCGAGAGAAGTCAAGCTTGCATTACAACAAAAAAACCTTTAGCCCCAAAAATTAACCTGATCTAGAACTCATCTCTTGAGACAGTTTTTGAGAGTCTTGCTGTAATTTGTCCCAATAGCGTTGGGGTTTGCAAATTCGCTTTTTAATGTGACTGCCTGGAACCGCCAAGCGCTTACAAACCTTGGCATTTTTGTCGACACGCTCCGCTTTAGCTTTNTCTGCNGCTACCGANTCTNCCGAAAAACCAACNTTTAAAANNGCTAANAGCNTANCAATNACNAGTANTNTGANNTTCATAGGANTCCCCATCCTTANTTANCTNTNNCTACAATACTANCCCNNGACATGTTGCGCAAAGAATTCAAGAGTCCTGCTCAGAGCCAAACTTGAAGCAGTCGAATCATAGCTGCCTCTGTGATCGCAATTAAAACCGTGATCTGCATCATAGCTGAAAACCTGCGCGTCGGGTTGCGCCTGCCTGATTTGTTCTACATCACTCATTGGAATGTGGGCGTCCAGTTCACCGAAATGCATCATCACAGGACATTTTGCTTTTTTATCNGCATGATTTACTACACCACCACCATAGTAAGAGGCCGCTGCATTAACCCCAGTTANTTCGCAAGCNGACAACCAAGTCAGCAANCCACCAAAGCAATAACCAACAACACCTATTGAACTTTGTTCAGTTTTAAGTCGATCTATTGCTACCTGAAGATCAGACAAAGTAGTCTCCATCTCTAACTTTTGAAAGGCGAGCTCAATACCTCTGCCCATATCTGCTTCCTCATAACCGAGCTCAATGTCCTTTTCGATCCGATCAAAGATCTTAGGAGCAATAGCCAAGTACCCCTCATTAGCGTATCCATCTGCTACTTCTCTAATGTGTCCGTTCACCCCAAATATCTCTTGAATAACTAGAACGCCCCCCTTCGCATCTCCTTGCGGCCGGGCTAGGTATGCTCCAAGCTCAAACCCATCTTTCCCTTCAATAGTTATATGTTCGCCCATCCCTACGTCTCCAGAATTTAATTTAATAAAAAAAGACTATAATACACTGGAAACCGGGATTTTAGTGCCTAAGTGGCCAGTATAGACTTGAGAGCCTGTCTTTTTCTGTTGCAACTTAATTTATAAGAGGGGACGTGTTATGGATAATTCACTGCAATTGCAAGCCATTCTCTGGGACTTTGGGGGGGTCTTCACAACCAGCCCATTTGAGAACTTCAATAAACTGGAAGCAGAACTAGGAGCCCCACGAGATTTCATCAGACAAGTCAACTCCACCAATCCCGATAAGAACGCTTGGGCTCAATTCGAATCTAACTCGGTTAGCCTAGATGACTTTGATGTGTTGTTTGCTGACGAATCAGAAGGATTAGGATTCAGGATCGAAGGGAAAGCAGTCATCAATGTCCTTAGCGGAGATCTGAGACCTCGAATGGTNGAAGTTCTTAAGGTTTGCAAACAACACTANAAGGTCGCCTGTATTACAAATAACGTAAAGGCCGGCAAAGGCCCTGGAATGAATCAAAACACGGAAAAAGCAAATCAAGTGGGCCAAGTGATGGATTTATTTGATGCGATCATTGAATCGAGCGTCGTCGGAATCCGAAAACCAAATCCCGCCATCTATCAGATGGCATGCAAGACCTTAGAGGTAAACGCTCAAGATTGCGCATTCCTGGATGATCTAGGGATCAATCTAAAGCCAGCNAAAGAACTTGGTATGGCTACGATAAAGGTGCTCACAGAGGACCAAGCAATCTCTGATTTGTCGAAGCTTACGGGACTAGATTTTCCTGACTAATACTTTGATTAAGCATTAACTCCTCCACGTTCTGCCGAGCAGGAATAGAGGTAGCNGCTCCATGGCTACTTACGGCTAATGCACCTGCTGCACTTGCTTCAATGAGTGACGTGGTCAAATCCTTATTTTCCACCAACCCCGCCATGAAATAACCCACAAATGCGTCCCCCGCTGCAGTCTCGTCAACCACATCAATTTCAAAGGAACCAGTTTTTGTAGCAGACTGGCTTACTGGATCTATCAATATCGAGCCCTCTTTACCTTCCGTCAACAATACAACCGTCTCTGGCAGTAAAGCTGAAACGCTTCTTGCCAACGCATCACCAATCTGTTCACGACCGGCGACCGACTGAGCCTCCACCCGATTAACGATCAACAATGACAATTTAGCAAGAGGATAAGACTCGATTCGAGAATCCACTGGCGCGAGATTCAGCGCTATGCGCGCTCCCCGGCGCGCGCCCTCATCGATAATCCAATCTAGGTCGTTGATTTCGTTTTGAAGCAACAACCAATCTCCCTCTTCTAGGTCGTCCAGAGCTTTCTCAATCAACGGCTTGGTGATCTGCCGATTGGAGCCGCCTTCGATCACGATGGCGTTTCTGCCTTCACTGTCAACCTGGATAAATGCTTGGCCAGAATTATGGTCAGAAACCGATATCCCACTGATATCGACGTCAGCCTCCTGAAGTGCGTTAAGCAAAAGATTTCCGTCGGGGCCCACCGATCCATAATGCTTTACTCGGGCGCCAGCTAATGACGCAGATATCGATTGATTAAGTCCTTTGCCGCCCGGAAACTGCTCCACGCCCAAACTGGACACCGTTTCCCCTTCTCTCGCTATATTTGGAACCGAGTATACGTAGTCAACGCATAAGGAACCCAGGTTAACGAGCTTGGCCGCCAAGAGTGATTAAGCTGGATGCGCTAATTCTTTCGCAGCGTCCTGAACAGCTCTGATAATCTTATCGTAACCTGTGCAGCGACATAGATTGCCTGCTAACCAGTAACGAATGGTTTCTTCATCAGGGTCTGGGTTTTTCTCCAAGAGGGCCTTTGCCGCAACAATGAAGCCGGGAGTACAGATTCCACACTGTAAGGCCGCGTTTTCTAGGAACTTCTGTTGGAGTGGATGAAGCTCTTCTCCAGCGACCCCTTCGATGGTGCCGACGCTCTTACCCTGTGCTTCAACTGCTAAGACGAGACAAGAGCACACCAACCTGCCATCAAGTGTGATGGAGCAAGCCCCGCAGTCACCTGTCGAACACCCCTCTTTGGTACCAGTTAAACCGAGTGTGTCCCTTAATACCTCCAAAAGGGGTTGATTGGGCTCACAAAGAAACTCTGTGGCCTCGTCATTGATCGTAGTCTCTACGTGTACTTTACTCATTGTATTAATTTCCTCCCCTTGCTCGGTCTGCGGCTATCGCTGTTGCTCTGCGGCAAAGTACCGCTACCACTTTCTTTCGGTATTCTGCGGTTCCTCTTTTATCTGAGATTGGCGAAGACGCATTTGTACAGGCCTCGCCCGCCGCAGCCAGGGCAGCTTCATCAAGCCCGGTTCCAACCAAAGCAGCGGCCGCTTCCGGCACTAACAAAGCCGTCGGTGCGACAGCCCCTATGGCCACTCGCGCTTCAACACATTGATTACCGTCCATCGTCACGCTGACACCACAACCTGCAACCGCAATGTCCATCTCAGTGCGGGGAATAAAACGCAGATAGGCGTCCCTGCTATTGGAGGCTGGCTTCTTGATCTTTAATCCAAGCAATAACTCGCCGTCCGATAATGCATTGGTGCCAACTCCTGTAACGAAATCTTCGACGGGGAGCTCTCGACTTCCTGAAACGCCCGCGATATCGCAGACGGCCCCTACCGCAATCATAGCGGGAATGCTGTCACCCGCTGGCGATGAATTACAAAGATTACCACCCATAGTAGCCCGACCTTGTATCTGGGTAGATCCAATTAAATCGGAAGCCTCAATAAGACCTGGAAGTAAATTTTTTAGCTCTTCGTTTTCGTAAAGCTGAGCACTCGGTATCGCGGATCCAATGTAAATCTCATCACCAATGTCCAACCGATTAGTTTCTTCCAGGCTTTTAACATCGATAATCGTCCTTGGCGCATTGTCGACGCTGCGCATCTGAACAAGTAAATCTGTTCCACCAGCAAGAATCTGAGCTCGCTTTCCTTCTTTTGCGTGGTCATCCAACAAAGCAATCGCGTCGCTCAGATTGGAAGGTGCCTCGTATGCGTAGGCTCCCATAGTCTCTCCATAACTTCTTTCACCAACTCCAATTTATCACGACTAATAGTCTCGTAAAACAAAAATTCGCTGTGTTCGCAAACCCCACTGTTGGTCTCCTTCAAAAAGCGAATTAGAATCCATCTATTATCTATCCAAAAAAAGGCGATCTAATGTCGAGAGAGCAACTAACAGAGAAAGTCGTAACTGACCATTACTCGCAGCTATCCTCTCGCTGGAATGAGGCCTTAACCCAAGAAAATTTTGACGCCGCAATCATAAGTGCAGGAGAAGAGAATTTTTTCTTTCAAGATGATCAGAGCCCGCCGTTTCGGCCGAATCCTTATCTGGTCCAGTGGCTCTCACCTGATCATTGCTCACCTGGCAGCCTTTTGCTTATCCGTCCCGGGAAAAAACCTGCCTACNTAATGAATCGACCTGTGGATTACTGGCATGCTCCCGTCGAAATACCANGCGAACAAAATAAACATCTNAANATAGAAGTCTTTGATACGGAGGNATTACTCCGGAAGGAATTNCAGGCCGAACTNAAAANCCTNCGGGTTGCCCATATCGGAACCTCCCCCNACAAAAATGATTTCGCCGGNTCNGTCAATCCTGAACGTCTGGTTAACCGCTTACACTTTACGCGCGCTTCGAAAACTGAGTATGAAGTTGAGCTCATGAGGAAAGCTAGCGTTGTCGGCGCCAGAGGACATAATGCTGCGAAAACCGCTTTTGAAGCGGGAGGAAGTGAGTTTGATATCCACATCGCTTACCTGGGCGCATCAGCGCAAAATGAGTCGGATCTACCCTATCCGAATATTATCGGCATCAACGAGAATGCGGGGCTATTGCATTATCAGCACCAGGAGAGAGACAAACCGGCCCAGGTGAATTCACTCTTAATTGATGCAGGAGGTAATTACAGCGGATACGCTAGTGACATAACACGCAGTTATTCTTACGAATCGGGGGAGACACTTTTCAATGACTTACTTCGAGCGATGCAACAACATCAGGACAAACTGATCGACAGCATTCGTATCGGAGGCGATTATCTAAAACTACACGAGCAGATGCACCATCAACTCACCGAATTATTGGTCGAAACAGAAATAGTCCGCTGCTCGCTCGATGAAGCAATTAACCTATCTGTTAGTGAGTTTTTTTGCCCCCACGGGCTCGGGCACCTGCTAGGCATCCAAGTACA
>PBUF01000140.1 GCA_002727775.1 Gammaproteobacteria bacterium | reverse complement strand
AATATTTTCGTGCGTCCATTCCAGCGCCCTGACCGCGTCCCATAGACCACAATTTGCATCGCCCCCATCGCACTTCATGAATCCTAGCGCACCCAGGCGATAGTTAATCGAGACGACGACAANCCCTTGGGCGGCNATCGAAGCNCCGTNATAAATTGGCTCACTGCTACTGCCNACAGTAAAGCCTCCACCATGTATCCAAAAAAACACGGGGAACNTCTGCTCNGAAGAGCTCGCGGGNGGCACCCAAACGTTCAGGTGCANACAGTCTTCGGATAGCCCTCCAGGGTANGCCGCACTGGCCGANAGAGTTGAGTCGTGATTTTGTAACGAGCAAGCACGAAACTCCGTACAGTCCAACNATTCAGTCCAACCNGGGTGAGGTATCGAGCGCTTCAATCTTAATTCACCGACCGGCGGGCTCGCATAGGGGATCCCCTTAAAATTACGCGAACCGTCCTGCATCAGATTACCGAGAATCGTGCCCTGTTTTGTAATGACCTCGACAGTGTTCGACATAGTTTACTCNCCGCGTCTGGACTATAATTTGTTCTNCNATCCAATATACAACCGTGCCGTGTTGGTGACCACATTTATCAATCAAGCAACCGTAACCGCTAGGCTCTTAGTAGAATGAACNACAAACAAAGCGCATATCAACAACTTCAGTCTCACTTCAACAAAATAGGCGAACTAGAAAATATCGCGGAGATCGCCTACTGGGATGAGGCCACAATGATGCCCGAGGGCAGCGGTGAAGCTCGAGGCAAAAGTCTCGCTACCTTATCTGGGGTCATACACGAATTAAAAACAGACACAAAGATCGAAGAATGGCTCTNGGGTAGCGAGGGCGATAACTCTCTCGACCTTTGGGAGCAAGCAAACGTCTTNGAGATCAGACGAATCTTCGATGAGTGCTCGGCGATACCGGTCGANCTGACCGAAAAANTGGAAGNNCGCTCTTTTCAGTCAGAACANGCNTGGAGAAAATACCGATCGGATAACGACTGGGACTCGATGNNCCCTCTCTTGTCGGNNCTCGTTGAATTGGTTCGGGAAAAAGCGCAAATANTGGGNNACATCAAANAAANAGGGCCATACGANGCNCTGCTCGACCAGTATGAGCCNGGCGTGACCTCGGAATCGATAGAAAGAGAATTCGACAAACTCAAACGNTTCCTNCCANGNTTCCTTGAGGAAGTCCTACAANTCCANGANCGNAANANNCCANTNCCTTTGGCNGGGCCATTTGAGATNGCCAAGCANANAGAGCTCGGCATCGAGNTNATGACNNNAATGGGGTTTGATTTCGATAAGGGCNGACTTGATGTCAGCCATCATCCTTTTTGCGGCGGCACACCAGACGANACNCGAATCACGACGCGNTATAACGAGGACAGTTTCGACGANTCGTTGATGGGGGTCATACANGAGACCGGGCACGCGCTTTACGAGCAAGGCCTGCCTGCTCCTTGGAGAAACCAGCCGGTCGGGCTAGCCCGGTCCATGGCGATGCACGAAAGCCAGTCACTGCTGATGGAGATGCAGGCGTGCCGAAGCNAAGAATTTCTCACTTTTTTGACGCCCTTCATTCAGGAAAAGTTCGGAACGGATTCAGGAGAGACAAACGGACAATTGAGTGCTCAAAACATACAGCTTCTCTATCGCAAAGTAGAAAAAGGGCTGATACGTGTTGACGCCGATGAGGTCACTTATCCTCTACACGTGATCCTGCGATTTGAGATCGAGCGCGACTTGATAGACGGAAAAATTGAAGTTCAGGACATTCCGGGGATTTGGGATCAAAAGATGTCTGAATATCTGGGCGTCAACACAGAGGGTAATTACCAGGACGGATGCCTGCAGGACGTTCACTGGCCCAGCGGTCTTTTCGGCTACTTCCCAAGTTACACGATCGGTGCGATGACCGCGGCCCAGCTTTTTCGCACGGCCACACACTCAGATCTCTCGATTAAGAGCTCCCTCGCGGTGGGCGATTTCACGCCTTTGGTTGGTTGGCTAAAAAAGAACATTCATTCGAGAGGTTCCAGCGTATCCTTTGATCAACTTTTAATAGACGCAACCGGAGAGCCGCTAAACTCCGATCATTTTATTAATCACCTGAAAGCTCGCTACCAAAACGACAACTGAAACTCGAGAGTTTTCTACTTAGAAGTCATATACCCGACGGGAACGCTATCCTCATCGACCACCGAAACACGCTCACCGTATCGAGCATATCCAACATAATCCCGTATCGCTTGATGCTGAACACAGCGGTTATCCCACATCACCAGAGTGTTTGCCGACCATCTAACACGACACTGCATCGTTTGATTTGAAGCGATATGATGGTAAAGCCCATCCAAAATCATGTTGCTCTCCCACGGAGCAACACCTTCTATGTGTGACGTGAAGCTCTCATTGACAAAAAGAACCGGGGTTTTTGTTTCCGGGTGACAAACGATCACCGGATGACTGGCAGAAGGATAGTACTGACCCTCACGCAAACGAATCCCATACTGTCTTAAATCTTTCTCACCATCGTGAAAGGCTGTCTGCTTTTCGAGGTATGCTTTAAGGTCGTCGGACAGAGACCGGTAGGCCTCATACATATTCGCAAACAGCGTATCTCCGCCTCCATTTTCGGGGACCTTGCTAACGTAAAGCAGCGAGGCCAACGGCGGGATATCTTCGCAGCTGACATCTGAATGCCACGTTTCACCATTACTCCACTTCGCGTCCGCAGGCGTATCAATGATGAACACTTCTGGGTCGGTCTCACTCATACCATTTCGTTTTGAAGGATGAACGTGTAAATCACCAAAATAACCCGCAAACCGCTTATGTTGATCACGAGTTATAAGCTGGTCCCGGAAGACCAGCACCATACGATCCAGAAATAACTCACGCAGCTCCTCAACAATTTGTTCATCCAAATCATCACTCAAATCCACCCCATCGACTTCCGAGCCTATCGAGGGGGTAATCTGCTTCGAGCTGATCTTTGTGGTCAAGGGCTAACCGAGCCGATAGAGATTGGCCGCATTATCGCAGACTATCTTCTGACGGACTTCGTCGGATATCTGTTCAAATTCTCTGTCTATAAACTCCCTTGAGTCGGGCCACACACCGTCGGGGTGCGGAAAATCGCTTCCCCACATGATGTTCTCCTCGCCTAGAATATCTAGCAGTCGCAGACCAATCGGGTCGCTCTGATAGGTCGCATAACACTGTCGACGCCAATATTCTGAAGGACGCATGGTTAAGGTAAGGTCCTTGAACTGATCTTCCCACTCCAGATCCATGTGATCGAGGATATAGGGAATCCAGCCTATCCCGCTCTCACCAATGACCACTTTCATCTGCGGATGTGATTCCAGCACCCCCCCATACAAGAGCTCCATCAATATTTTAGACATCGCGAGCTGAAAGCCCGTAATGTGAACCGCAAAGGCTTGTCTGCGCTGCAGCGGCGCGAGCGCCTCAAAATCATAGTCTATTCTAGGTCCAATCGTGTGATAGTGGACCGGCAGTCTTGACTCTTCCGCCAGAGCCCAGAGGGGCTCCCAGGATGGATCAAAAAGCGGCGCCATTTCATGGCTGTTTGCCACCTCGATTCCTTTAAGCTTACCCCGTTTGGCGACTCGCTCGATCTCCTTTACCGCATCATCCACGCTATGACTTGGAATACTCGCCAGTCCCGCAAATCGGTCCTCATAGCCCTCACAAAAATCCGCTAGCCACTCATTGTAAATACGCAGCATCTCCGTCGACGCTTCATCATCGTCGAGCCTGCCGGACGCTCCCAGGACGCCGTAAAGCACCTCGGCCTTAACACCGTCAATATCCTGATCTTTCACTCGGAGTTCTGGGGTAGTCAAACGCCTGATCCCCTTCTCCCCGTCGCTGTATAGGCCCTGCTCTGCCATCCGGTCCGAACGGTGAATTTGTCCTGGTACGTACTTACGGCCTGCTGACCCCATCCCATTTACCAGGCCAAACTTTGCTCCGTTTTTTGATGTCCAGTACTTACCGTCGCTTTTCTCTTCGACGAAGGGCATCCGACTCTTCATCTCAGCACTTGCCTGCGAGACAAATAGATCTTCGGGCAGCCAGGGCAGATCAATGTGGCAATCGGCCGATATCACTTGATAATCCATACACCTAATCCTCTCCTTTCCTGACTAGGAGACTAACAGATCTAGAATTTAGGTGAACAGGANCAATCCAGGACAAAACGACTATGGAAAGTGCGTCGTGCTCAGCGCAGTCACCAGGTTCATCATGACCGCGGTACCTGTGATCGAACTACCGATCATGATCGCTCGGTCACTCCACTGTATGCCCACGAATATCCAACCAACAGCGCTCAATATGTAGGCGACTTGCCCGATTGTCGTAAAACCTGCGGACATCGCAAAAATCCCAAAAACAGAAAGACCGGTAGCGACCCACTTGACGTACCAGTCACTGGTCCCTACGGGTGTCGTTGATTTTAAGTCATCGTTTTCAGCCTGGACTTCCTCGAGCTCAGTCATCAGCCTTCTCTTTTCGGCTGCCAGCTCCATCGCCAGACGTCCAGCCCTGCTCATCTGGGGTCCGTTTTGAGAATCACCCAGCGTTTTGTCGATGAATTCTGCTTCNATATCAACTTTGTTCTTGATGGCTTGTTGGCTCATTTCTTACTCCTATTCCTCCTAATTTTATTAACCAGCCGAGCAACCGGTGTTTTCAGAAAGCGCGCATCTTCCTCCTTTAAATCCCAAAGTCAATCGAATTTTGTTATTCATCTGGTGGTTTTTTTTACTTAAGCAAAAAGCTCACGGTTAGCGTCAAAAAACCATCCAAAAAGCCCCCCTTTTGATAGGGTATTAGAGGCCGTTTTAGCAATCGAAGAGAACCAACATGGGGAAGCACATTTTATTTGGGTTAAATCGTTCAGACTTTCGATCGCCCGCTCACTTCAGCGCGGACGCAAAACGACTCGAGGCATCCGGTTGGGATTATTTATTCATACCTTGTTCGCCGTTACTGATCAAAGACCCGTACGTCATGTTAGCTGAAGCGATCAAGCAAACTAGCACGATCCGATTTGGTACGCTGATCGAGAATCCGATCATGAGAAATCCCGCCGTCATAGCAGGCTCCATTGCGACGATCAATGACCTAGACCCCGGGCGGGTGACTCTAGGGCTCGGTGTCGGGGACACTGCGGTGCGCCTGATGGGAAAGAAACCCGCAACCGTGAAGCAACTCCACGAGGCAACCAACACAATCCGGTCGCTCCTGGAGGGAGATGATCTGGATGTAACCGCGGCAAGACCGGCCAAGCTCAGACACTCGAACAGCTCGCCTGGACGGCCTCCGATTTGGATAGCAACTCAAGGCCCGAAGACACTGCGCATGGCCGGACAAATAGCGGACGGGGTTTTTGTTAGGGTGGGTACGCACCCAGACAATCTGAACAAGGCCGTCGAACAGGTGCATCTAGGAGCAAGAGATGCGGGCCGGCAACCCGAAGACATCAAGATAGCGGCTATTTTTCATACGATCCTTGAGGACGACCAAGCGAGATGCGCCCTGATTTCAAGGTCGGCTGCTGCTGGGTACTTTGAGTATACTCCGTCGCTTTTTGAAAGCGCCGGCCTTGAGTGGAACGGCCCTCCAATCGAAGAACTGAAATCACGGGTCTGGCCTGACTTTCATCATGCAAGTGATCTGGAAGAGGCAGGGCATGAGGTATCCTTTCTGAGCGACGAAGCCGCAGATGCTTTTGCCCTGAACGGGAGCATCTCAAAGATCATGGACCAACTCTCCGACATCCTGGCTGGCGGTTTGCCTATCGATCTCGTTATCCCACACCCGATGCCAACACCCAGCGTCGGTGGAGATCTATCCCGGTACAGTGATACTCTCGCCACCAACCTTCTCAATAAATTTAGGTAATGTCTTAGGTTTTGTCTCTAACCTATTGTAATTATTAATATGATTCACTTATTTCTTCACTTTCTGATTCCGCTTGCTGTCGCCGTTTACTTCTACCGCGAGCAGTGGATCAAGCCCTTTTTAATCATGCTGTTAGCAACACTGATCGACCTGGACCATCTCATCGCCGACCCGATTTATGACCCCAACAGATGCAGTATCGGATTCCATCCGATGCACACGTTGATTCCGTCTGTCCTCTACTCATTACTTTTGATCCGAAAAAAAACACGCTTACTCGGGGTTGGCCTGTGTATTCACATTGCTCTGGACTCGATTGACTGCCAGGTGACCAACGGTATCTGGTACTACCGGGAAGCCGCGGAGGAACTTGCGTTCCTGTGGTAAAACAACGAAGGGATTACCAATAACACGACGAACATACTCAAATAGAGATCACCAACACTTTTGTTTAGAGTGGGTGACGTACAAGCAAATGCCCGCACTATGAAAATCAGCATCAGCGCCTCCTCTCCCGCATGGGACCCGGACGCTTTTAAAGAGCAACTAACCTACGTGCAAGAAGCCGAGCGGATGGGCGCCGACACAGTCTGGACGGTAGAGGGATGGGGACAAGACGCGGTGACCCCCCTTGCGTACCTTGCGGCACAGACCAAAACCATAAAACTGGGCACCGCGATCATGCAAATCACCGCCAGAACACCAGCCATGACCGCGATGACCGCAATGACCCTGTCCTCCTTATCAGAAGGTAGATTTATTCTGGGACTCGGTTCTAGTGGACCGCAGATAGTCGAGGGTCTGCACGGCCAATCATTTGAAAGACCGCTCTCGAGAATGAAAGAGACCATCAAAGTCATTCGAGCAGCCTTTGCGGGCGAAAAAATCACCGTTTCGGGCGAGCAAATTCAGTTACCCCTGCCCGGTGGCGAAGGCAAGCCAATGCGCCTAGCACAACCACCAAATGAGAAAATCCCTCTATACCTGGCGACTCTCGGCCCGAAGAGCCTAGAATACACGGGCCAGGTCGCAGAGGGATGGATAGGCACCGCGTTTACGCCAGAACGCGCGGAAGCGTTGCTCGACCCTATCTGGGCTGGAGCCGGATTGGCAAAGCGAGAGAAAAGCCAGATCGATATCCACGTCGGCGCAGCCAGCGTGGCTTTTGGCGAGGACATAGAGTCCTTGGTAGCACCCTTAAGAATGAGCAAAGCNTTTACTCTGGCGGCCATGGGATCAGAAAAAACCAATTTCTATAACGACGCCTACGCGAAGTCAGGCTGGGCGGAAGCNGCCNAAACAGTCAGAGATTTATGGGTCAAGGGCCATCGCGATCAGGCNGCGCTGAGCGTNCCGGCCGAGATGGTCTTACAAACNAACTTACTGGGCACCGACGANATGGTNCGAGATCGCCTGAGCCTCTATCGCAAGGCAGGAGTTACCACACTTAAAGTTGCGCCGATNGGCAAGANNCTTGAAGAGCGAATTACTGCGCTAGGCAAGGTAATCGACCTTGCCAGNAGTTCANATCAGTCTTGATAGGCCGGCGAAGATGCCTTCATGGCTCGAGATTGAATGAGCAATCTGGCCACCCTGTCTCCCAGATAATCAAAAGCATCCGTTTCATACCAAACGTACTCGGTTTGAGGGCTCTGGCCTACGCACACGACTCGACTTTCTAGATGATAATCCCGGCTCATCATGAATGGGCCTTTCTCAAAACCTATTTCGATCGCCCCAAAGAGGCCCACCGAGTCACCCACCAGGGGGNCCAGACCATTCATCGAGTAGCCCCAAAGATACTCCATCACCGTACACGGAGCAGCGACAGAGCCGCCCCATGGNGAGCCTTTGCGATACCATGGAAGCGGATCGCTTATTAGGNCNNCGTCGTATCTNTGATATTGCTTGTCGGTTCTCGTGTGGATATCGTAAGAACCAAGCGACATGCCCGGCTTAACTCGGTTGAGAATCCTGAGATCTTCTGGATCGCATGGACGGTAGTCCTTTTGTCGCAGCTCCGATTTTGAGTGATCGCCCATCGCGGCNGTGCCTATCGCCACTTGGAGGCCGTCCTCCCTCTCCATCCAAACCTTAACCGAGTCCTCTCCAGACTTTCTGGGTTCAGCAAAAACCTGAACCTTTTCCTGGTCAATCGTCGCGTTCTTAAAATTAAGAGATAAATTCCCTCTCTCAAACCACTCCTTACCAAACACCCTTAACAGCACCGGCGGNAACTGGTTCATGTGCACGTCACCCGCGACGGTGCCTCCCCTAAAGCCCAACTCGGTAGCCGTCGCATCATCATGGATACTCCCTTCGCCCTCGTCNGCCGACCAGTTTCGCGCAGACCAAAGCGGCCCCTNAATCACCTCAGCCATTCAAACACCTCCATGCATGCTGTATCCCACAGGGTCTCTATTCACGAGCGTAGCTCACGAATCTTCTTTAGACTCCTGAGTCTCGATCTCTAGTTTGATGCTCAACTCAGGAACCGACTCTAAGGCCTCTAGCAACGCCCCTTCTATTTCCGAGCCTACGTTAATATTTCCCAGCGCCTTTTGGATCTGCTCATTCAGATCAGCCTCTTTAATTTGTTTTGCGAACTCTTCAGAGCTAACCTTGAACTCCAGTTTTATAGCCTCTTCACTTTGAGCATCACCAAGAAATTCGGACGACTCAAGCGTCTGGGCCTCCGATACACCCTTGACTCGATCCTGCTGACCAACGTACAAGATCGCTCCGCCCACCAGAACCCCTATAATGATCGCGCCTATAATTGTGTCACTTAATCTCATGCCGCTTATCCTTCAAAATCTTTCGCGCTTTTACAGTGCCCTATTTCCCTTTCTCAAGCCAGCCTACTGAAGANTCTTTTAAAAACATCCGGGTTTAGCACATTACCTAGAGTTACTCGTGAAAATCTAGGCCACGTGTTTATACTGTCCCAGTCTAACTCGGCTCNNNNCTTAAATATGATGAAGCTCTACGTNTCNGCNAACTCTCCGTACGCGCGCAAGGCAAGAATAGTCATTCGTGAGTTGGCCCTTGAAGACCGGGTCGAAGAACAGANCGTCAGCNGCTTGGAAGAGCTCAAAAATATCGGCCCGAACGCTAAGATACCGGTTTTGATCACCGAGGATCACGTTCTCCTTTGCGAGTCTTTGATCATCGTTCGCTATTTAAACGATCTGTCGAGCGGAACTCTTTTGCCCAGCGAACAGAAAGAACTCGCCAGCTGCCTGCAGCTCGAGTCGATTTCTTCGGCACTGCTGGATTCTATTTTCGCACGCTCTCTCGAGACAAACCAGCGCAAGGAGGACGAACGTTCGCCCAAGCTATTGGAGCGAGAGCGAACGAGGACCAAGAGTTGTCTAGATCGGCTTGAAGAGCTTACTGTCGATTTTAGCAAAGAGGTGAGCCTGGGCAGCATCTCCATTGTATGTGCGCTCGGCTACGCAAACTGGCGCGCACCAGAAGATGCTTGGGCTGAGGGCCGACAAAACCTGAAGAGATACTACGATCACTTCATGAATCGAGACGCCTTCAGAGATACAACCCCTATATTTAATGTTAATTAGGATCTAGGTTCATCAAAGAGGACCGATTATGGAATTAGAGGACCGGATAAAGCGGCTAGAAGACATCGAAGAGATCAAACAACTCAAAGCCCTCTACTGNGAGATCTGTGACGACGATCACAATCCAGACCGAATAGTCACGATATTCACGGCTGACGGCATATGGGAAGGAAAAGGGATCGGCAAGGCAAACGGGCATCAGGAAATACGTCAGCTATTCGAATCTTTCAAAAAAATGATGAGCTTCTCGCAACACATGACAATGAACCCCCGAATACGAGTGAACGGTGACCGTGCCACCGGAACCTGGTACTTTTTTGGTCCGTTTACCTTCAGAGATGGCAACCAGGCAAAGTGGCAGGCAACGCGCTATCACGAAGAATACGCCCGCATCGAGGGGGCATGGAAAATAAAACACCTTAAAATAGCTCCCCCGGGTATGAGCGTAAAATATGAAACAGGCTGGGGAGAAAAGCGATATAACTAATCGCAACAACGCGCTCGATNTAGAATGAGCTCTCNTTGTTATCANNCACTTCTAACTCGGGATAGATCGGGTCCCAACGCTGNAACCAGCTGGGGTCTGCTAACAACACAACCCGATCATCTATCGAGTAAATCACTGGATACACTCCGCTNGACTTCTCTACGCCAGCCTTGATCGCTTCTAAGGAATGCTGAAACCGGTACAGAGTAGTAAGACCTAACTCGGGCAGTGTTCTTAGTGCACTGGATTTTTCAGTTACAGGCTCAGTGGCGCTTTCAAGGATCATCTCGCCACCCCGATGGGCCCCAAAAATACGTAAATCTTTCCCTTCTGCCAGTTGNCGAACTGTTCTAACGCCCTGAAGATAGTCGCCTAAATTACTGTTGGGTAAAAACCCATAAAGCTCTCCGGGATAAAGAAAGTCTCCAGAAAACAAATAACCGCTCTCGGCATCGTAAAGAGAAATTGAATCTTCGGTGTGACCAGGCGTGTACAAAATCCATAAGCCCCTCCCGCCTAGTTCGAATTTAGTGTTAACCGTTAACCATTCGTGAATGCTCAGTGTCGGCGTTTGGTAGCCCTCTCCTTCACCGAGATGCTCCAAACGCTGCAAAGGTAGCTGATCGTTGACGGCGCGATTCTTAAGATGNGGCAAATCAACCAAAGCAACCCGCTCGAAATCAACACCNTTTCCAACATGATCNTAGTGCAAATGTGACGGCACAAAGGTCAGCGGCACACTCGTCAACGAATTGGCAACTTCTCGAATGTCTCGNGCACCGGTACCCGCGTCGAAGAGTATAGCCCTNTCCTCTCCAACGATTAGATAATTGAAATTTTGCTGAAAGTACCGCGTTTCGCCTATCGCAAAGGTTCTTTCATCAATGCTTTGTACGGTGTAGTAGTCGTCAAACCAAACAACCGAAGGCCCCTCGTTTTGCATCTCAAGCAGAGGCGGAGGCTCCCCGGAAAACATCGTTAAGAACATGATGTTGACCCTTTGGTCGATCAGCACACNTCCGAGTGCAACNAAAAACAGCGCGATAAGTAGCGATTTTTTCATAAACAAGTCGGCTCTAGGTTTTTGGACTAATCTTGTGCTGATAAGGGCNCATGTCCATGCCAGGATAACGCCGGCCGACCGAATCCACTGTTTCTTCAGTCCAGTATGGATCNCCGGGCTCCGGGAACCCCAGCACCGCCCGCTGCTCGACGCTCAGCTCTTCCAGATAACGATTAGGCAGCAANGCCATCCTGGGAGCCAGTCCTTGCCAACTAACCCAATCNGCAGCCCGTTTCCTCCAACCTCGATGATGCGTATACCGCACCCTATTAATCGTAACGGGAGTGCCTCGGTGCCAGGCATCCAATCGGTATAGGACGCAAGTACCTGTCCTATAACGAATCGGCTTCTCTTCTTGGTATCGCTCTTCTGTTAATACTTCAGATCTCGGTCCGTCGATCGTCGACGCGGAACCATTTTTCGTACCAAAAACAAAATTAGGTGGATTAAAGCTTTCTGGACTGTAGCGAGTTAATTCGCCAGCCTTCGCTTTGACAAAATGTGTCGCCCCGCCTGCTTCTTCGATGTCACTGTAATAGCACAAGCAGGCGACAACCTCTGGTCCCGACTGCCTCGGCGGGACCAATAACGTGTTGTTGCCATAATCGACATGAATNTCCTGATCCCCGGCAACCGTAATCGGCGTCCCACTCTCCTCACCCCCAACGGGCCGTCCAAACTTGGCAATCAAATGATCTTGGTAGAGCCTCAGTTCGCCAGCATTCACGCCTAACAGCTCGCTNGCAGCCTTGAGTGGCCGTTGATGTACGGACATATGATTAATAGCGAGGTCCGCAGACTCCTCTTGACGATGAACCCAAGGCATGGACGAAAAAGGGTTGTAACGTTCATCAGACAANCTNCGCGCGATAACTTTTTGCTCCGGAAACAGCTCCCTGGTCTCAGCCGCGGCCTTTTCTATCATCTCTGTAGGCCACAGGCCGTCAACGACAATAAATCCGTCTTCAAGAAAGCGTCGCCTTTGGTCGAGGCTCANCAAAGGCTCGTCAGGCTCTTGATCATCCGGAAGCTGCTCTGGCCACCACCAGTCTTCTTCTCTCAACGATTTATAAGGGTCGGGATACGTGCTTCTCATAACGAAACCCACTTGAGCTTTATTTTCAACGTCTTAGCACCCTCAAACCCGAAATAGGTTAACCTACCACAATCAAGGTAACCTCTGCAGAGTCAGAGAGGCAAACCAAACCGGACAAGATCAGATGCTCACACTATACCCAGCCAAAAAAGTCATCACCATGAACCCTTCGATGCCCGAGGCTCAGGCCATCCTAGTCGAAGATGAGCGAATCGTTGAAGTCGGAACAATAGAGCACATGCAACCATGGCTGGATGCCAAGCCTCACCGAGTTGATGACAGTTTTACGGATCACATAATCTGTCCCGGGTTCATCGATCCACACCTCCACCCGAGCATGGCAGCTGTCCTTCTTCCCATGGAATTCGTCACGGCCATGAGATGGAAGCTCCCCTGGGGTACGGTAGAGCCGACAACCACTGAGTCTGCCTTCGATCAAAGAATGCGCCAACTTCATCATGAAAAAGAACCAGAAGA
>PBUF01000008.1 GCA_002727775.1 Gammaproteobacteria bacterium | reverse complement strand
AGACCTAACTCTAGTGGTTCTGAGGCCGATGTAAGTCACGTCCCCCCACTTCGAGTAAGTTCCCCCCAGACTCTTCGGAAGTAGTATCCTCTCGCCCTCCCTGAATGGCCTGTCAATGATGATGAAAACCCCTGCGATAACGTTCTCCACGGTGTCCTGGGCTGCGAAGGCTACTGCGAGCCCGATGAATCCCAAGCCGACCACCAAGCCGGTAACGTTGATCCCGAACTCGTCAGCTGCGGTGAGGATCACCAATGCCCAAAGCGCAACTCCGGCGATCCTGTAGAGGAAGTTCTCGAGCCCCTCATCGAAGTCGACGTTATCCATCAGCTTCCTCATGTAGGCCTTTATGACTCCTATCAGGGGTATGCCCACGACGAGAATCAGCACCCCAGAAGCAGGTCCAGCAGAAAGGGAGTCAGAAAGGCAGGAGAAGCTAGGCTCCAATTCGTTTGGGAAGTTTTCGAGACATCCAGACATAAAATACGCTACAGAAGGAGGCACAATAGGTTACCGATTAGTTTTCCCTCCCCGAGCGTTCTAGGATGTATGACATGCTGACTCAGCAGCACCCATCGCATGAACAACTAGGGCCACAAGGGTCACAGTTACANCAGTCANAAGGCATGATGTTTGGAATGCAGATTATTATTTAGAGGTATTCAGATTAATATCTCTAAATTCGGGATTAGGTTGTGTCAGAGGGAGAGTCGCCCCTCCCTCTGATTTTCGTGTCATTGTAGTGTGCGTTGTCATCACGCCAGTATTCCGCCTAGAAGTCCCTGTAGGAACCACCAGATGTCCATTGTTTCTCTCAACATAAGGTCNGTCATCTACCTGGGGGCTATCAAGACGTGTATCCATTGCGCCTTAGAAAAAAAACACGCCTTGATAACCTATACGTCCATCGTATAACTTATGATTAGAATGATATTGACATTGATGGTTGGGTCATACGCTGGTATTGCTATCAGCATAATGAGCTTCTCAGCCTTCCTGGCGTGAGCGATGCGGAGAGGGTGNGAGCCTCCCTAGCGAATGCTAGGTGCGAGCCAACACAAAACTCGGTGATTGGGATTCGCGCAGGCACAACAAATAAGGCCTGTTCCTATGAATCAAATCTATGCCTCCTGTGNTGTGTCCACGTTGTCATACAAAGCTGGAGGATAGAGGGGAGTGGTGGAGTGGAAGCGCCTGCGGGTGCGGGAAATGCATGGGAATACTCGCAGACAAGAACTGGTTGGAAAGTAACATGGACCAGGGCGACTACACGAGGCTGAGGGCGAGAGTGTTCACCGGCTCACCGGCAGGAATACTCTGCCCGCATTGCCTAACCATTCATCCACAACGCCCGGTTGAGATGTCCAAATTCACGGTTTCCCCCGGTGGGAGAAGCTACGAGGTCGATGGTTGCCACAATTGCGGATCGATGTGGTTTGACCAGGGCGAGCTGGAGCCATACGAGGAGGGGGGAGCAGGTGATCCTTCTATCGTTGGGGCTAGGAACAAAAAGGACNCCGTGGAAAAANTGGGAGATCCCATTAACGCTGGAACGGCGGCTGGTGATGTCGCTGGAACGGCTGGTGAAGTAGGACTTGGGATCCTTGATTTGTTGGCGGCAATTCTCACTGGATTCTAGGCCATGGTACAGATGTCCCAGTATCGCGTCCCGAGAGTCGCAAAGTTGCTAACATTAATTTAGTGAAATTTTATCCTTAAGTCGTGGCAAAGAGCTCTTCGCAGTGGTGGCAGGATGAAGAAAATAATGATGGAGGGGGCTCCAACCAAGNCCNACCCGGTCCGATCAGTAATGGTGTAACAACATTGGACGGCAGACCACCAGAGAAGAATAGGCTGACTGCAGGCATTCTGGCACTATTGGTGGGCGGTTTCGGCGTTCACAAATTCTACCTGGGTTACAACAACCAAGGAATCATCTTGCTTCTGATGTCAACGGTAGGGATGCTCCTCGTCCTCCCGCTTTTCGCATCTGCAATAATCGCACTCTCAGAAGCTGTAATCTATCTCACAACGAGCGATCAAAAATTCTACGATACCTACGAGGCCAACCAGAAATTATGGTTCTAAATTCGGCCGGCAGAATTCTAATATTAGTACGCCACCTTGTGACACATGCAAATCAGCGAGATACTCTCGCAATCGAAAGACATCCATCAATGGATAGTAGAAAAAAGAAGGACAATCCATCGCCATCCCGAGTTGATGTACGAGGAATTCGAAACCAGCAGGCTAGTTCAAAGTACCTTGAAAGAGTTGGACATTCCATATGAAAAGGACATAGCGATAACAGGAGTTGTCGGTCTCATCGGGAATGGCGGTGACCCATGTATCGCACTCAGGGCGGATATGGACGCCTTACCCATCCACGAAGAAGCAGATGTGGATTTTAGAAGTGAAATTGATGGAAAAATGCATGCCTGCGGCCATGATTGCCACACTGCAATGCTTCTTGGGGCAGCAAAAGTCCTGAAACAAAACGAACAAGCAATAGAAGGCACAGTCAAGCTGATATTCCAACCCGCAGAAGAAGGGGGAGCAGGTGGTAAGATGATGAGGGAGCAGGGGGTTTTGGAAGACCCCGAGGTGAAACAAATCTTCGGATTGCACGTCACCGACCAACTACCCGTGGGATCCCTCGCATCCAGAGAAGGCACCCTATTGGCAGCCACTTCATCAATCAAGATTTTAGTCAAAGGAAATGGAGGCCATGCAGCCATGCCCCACCTCACAGTGGATCCGGTGGTCACCGGCTCGAAGATAGTGGTCGAGCTCCAAACTCTAATCTCCCGTGAGTTGGATCCCTTGGAATCTGGCGTAATTAGCATCACAATGGCAAATGCGGGTACTGCGACGAATGTTATTCCCCCGACAATGGAATTACAAGGCACGATAAGATCGCTGACCAGCGAGGGCATTACCCAATTGCAGAACAGAGTCAAGGAGGTAGCCGAATCGATATCTCTTGCCAATCGGTGCGAGGCTGAGGTGACGTTTCCGGGCAACGATTTCCCGCCCACCGTAAATGATGCTGAATGCTGGGAGTTGAGCAAATCAGCATCGGAAGAAATCCTCGGACAAGGCATGGTCGAAGAAATGGGCCCGATAATGGGCGGGGAGGATTTCTCGTACTATACCGAAGTGATACCCGGGTGCTTTTCTTTCATAGGGGTCGGCAATCCAGAGAAGGAGGGATATGGCGTGCACCACCCCAAATTCAAGGTAGATGAGGACGCTCTGTCACTGGGAACCGCCATTCACGTCAATACTGCATTCAATGCTTTGAACGGCGTTGGGGGGGTTTAGCCCAGATGGTTAGTTTGGAGGATGTTGAAAGGGCCCAGCAAGAGTGGGGCGATGGGATCGTTGGGATCTCCGAAGCCCACAGTAATGGCGGCGACTACGTAGGAATCGCAACTAATCACATCAATACGCTGTATGCGTATCAGATCGAACCAGTCATGTTCAAACCTACCTTGGCCGCGATAGATCAGTTCCGCCCTACTTTCGAGTCCGCCTTGTCCTACTTCGTCGCATCGAACAATGCTTGCCCCGAGGACGAAGGTTTTGCGATAAAAGGCTGGACAAACGTGAGGTTCGAGAATCACAAGGTGGCCACCGACGGAAATAGGGCCTTTGCAATGGGGAACTATTTCTTCACCGATACTGAAGGAACTGAAGTCAAGGTTGAGTATACCTTTGGCTATATCGAGGATGAGGATTCTAACCTCAGAATCCAGCTCCATCACTCTTCTGTGCCCGCCGCTACAAATTGAGCCTACCCTCTGGTACGCCGGCGACTCATAGGGGTGTATCTGAGCGGTGGCAGAAGGACTCTAAGCAGGAATATGACATTGGGTTTATTCCTAACCATTCCCTAGCAATAGTATGAAAGCAAGCGCATTGGCAATATCCCTGATTCTAATTCCAGCGTATTCAAAACGGTAGTCGTGACAAGCATGCTTCAAGGAGAAAAAATCCTAGTTTCGGAGCACTCAATACCAGAATATAATGGAATTTATACAATTCAAGACAATGAAATTAATGGAAAACCATGGTTCAAAAATAACTCAGGGTGTATTCTGTATTTCTACAATGCGAATTCGGGGGGAGGGCCCTCATGGAGTTTGGATGACCGTCCTCAAGACGGAACTAATGATTGGTTTAGGGGTGGTTGGATAGAACCACCGAATTCAGGTGGTCCACCTTTGGGAACCAGAAGATGGGAAGGGGCTGGAACAATAAAAATGGAATCCGTCTCAACACCAGATGAATCTGGTGAACCCTCCTTGAATTCTGACCANAAATACGTCTTTGCNCGTGAGGAGGGGGGATGGCANTGGCACGACGAACGTGCTCGAGCAATGGGAGGGAACCTCGCATCAATCACTAGTGCGGAGGAGAACGAACAAGTCACTAGAATCGCCAACGGTAATGTCGTGTGGATTGGTGGAATCAGGAAAGGGAGTGGCAATGGGCCTGGTGCTAACCACTGGTACTGGTCTGACGGCCGGCCTTGGACTTACACTAACTGGCATCCTGGCGAGCCGAACAACTACGGAGGGGTAGAAAATAGAGTGCAACTCGGTTTTGGGGCCGCCAGAACGTGGAACGACGTTCATGAGGGATGGAGCGGTCCCGCAGTCTACGAGCTTTCAGCAGAAACTTCACCTGCAACAACTTCAGTGGAGGGGAAGTTCGAATTCGTCCCTGTAAGTGACTACGATGAGGTATGGAACGACAGTGGTTCCGGCGCAAACCAAGACGTCTCTGTCTGGAGGCCACGCGTTCCTGCAGGGTGCCATTTGATCGGTATGACCGCCAAGAACGGCCACTCGCGTCCAACCTTCCCGACACTGGTCATTCGTGCTGGCGGTAGAGAAATCGCACCGCCCGAAAGGTTTGATCTAGTATGGTGGCAGGAACGCGGCAGACGTCGCTTTTGGTGCTGGCGACCTATCCCACCAGCGGGCTACGTGTCACTTGGCGACGTGGGGACAACTAGCGAAAACCCCCCCTCACACAAGGACGTGGCCTGTGTTGCCTTGGCCTGCCTCAGCCCGAACAGGCAACCCTTGGGTGGGCAGATATGGAACGATAGAGGCGGCGGTGCACCGAGAGACGCGGCATTCTTTGAGCAGCCAGGAGGTACAGGACTCTTCCGATGCAGTGATGATGCCACGCACAACAAACCACGCGGCGAGTTCCCCATTCCTGCGAGAGATTCGACTACTCCCCATACAACTCAGGCGTCCAACGGGATTGAGATTTTGGAAGCAGTAGTGGGCAAGCCCGTTCGTTTCAGAATCAACAAACCTCCAAGAAGCAACGATGCCTGGGTTGGAATCTACCCGACTAGCTTGAAGGACAATGACCATGGGGAAGAGGGTGATCGCTGGAAATGGCTGAAAGACATAGACTTGGACAGTGCATCGTTCCCGGAGCAATCTGAAGGCAGGTGGAGCATACGCGTCTTCAAGGATCGCGGGTATGCCGTGGTCAGCCGTTTAGACTTCGAAATCTTACCAAAAAAGGAGAGATGGTGGGAAGACTGACATTGGTATCCTGGCAGACCCACGAGTATTAGCCATATATCCTCCTGCAATCGGGTTCCCACTCAGGTGGAGAGGGCACTGGTTAAGCGACAAACCTCCACCGAGGGAATGTGGAAGAGCAGTTAATTTACGCTACTGGAATGAGCATTTACGTCTCCTTCGTCTTGTTTGCGACAAAAATCCCGTTCGACATGATGGTCTCTAGGGGGATTGAGGAAATCAGGGCCGTGTACTACAACAGGAAAATCGTCCATATGTTGGCTGGGGGGGTGGGCTCGCTCTGTGTGCCGATACTGTTCGAAGACTATTGGTATCCAATGATCTGTGGAATAATTCTGACTGTGTTTACCTACGCTGCTCACGCGAGTGGAGCGAGAATGTTCTGGTTCCAAACGGAACAGAATCAGAATGATGTCAAATTCACGCTCATGTGGTGGTCATCAATTACTGTAATTTGGATATTGGTTGGAGACCCGTGGCTAGCAATAATCCCATCTCTATTCATGGCATTCGGAGACGGGGTGACGGGCGTGGTGAGAAATGCCGTCGTAAAGAAGAGGTCCAAAAATCCGATTGGCAACGTCTTCATGTTCATCGTGAGCGCACCAATGGGGTGGGCGGTAGCCGGAATGGGGACGCCGGCTATTCCCATGTGGGGTTTGATTGCGGCGACAGTCGCCACAATTGTTGAGAGATATGAGTTCGGCCCAATTGATGACAACATACTCATCACGGTCTTTGCAACTGCAGTTCTCCTGATAGGTGTCGAAGTTGGCCCTCTAGTGTGAGTGCTTCCAAAAAGACCCTACACCTAGCCTACCGTTTGATTCAAGAATATCCCTTTTGCCCAAGGCTTGGTGAGAGCGTGATCAGGCCAGCTATCGTGGGATGGAGGGAGTGGGTCGGTCTTCCGGAGATTCAGAGGGCCCCCATACTCGCTAAGATTGACACCGGGGCCTGGTCCAACACTCTTCACGCAGCGGACATCGAGATCATCGAGTCAGTACCAGAGAGCAGGATACGGTTCAAGCTCGAGGAGAAAGGCAAGTGGTTAGAGAGGCCGATCGACAAGTGGAGGAGGATAAGGGACACGGGAGGCCACGAGACACTGCGTCCCGTGATCAGGACGACCATCGAGATCGCGTCCAGGGACTTCGACGTCGAGATGTGCCTGGCAGATAGGTCCCAGCTCAAGCACAGGATGATCCTGGGCAGGAACTTCCTCAGGCTCGGCTTCATAGTCAATCCCTCGAGGCAGTGCATTCACACAATGATCAGGTCAAAGGACAGGGTTGAGATGAGCTCCATG
>PBUF01000139.1 GCA_002727775.1 Gammaproteobacteria bacterium | reverse complement strand
CAGGAGCTTCTGCAAAGCTATCAAGACACCGAGACTTGCTTGCTTACGATTGTGCTTGGTGGTGTGCTGGGAGAGTCTATTGACTTCATTGAATTTCCGATTGAAGGGGTATTCGTGGTGAGCATCGGGCTGCCGCCTAAGAGCATCGAACGAAACCTGTTAGCTGATCGTTTTGCAAAACTCCACGGTCATGACTCGGGGCAAGCCGCGGCTTATTTCCAGCCCGCGTTGAACAAGGTCTTGCAGGTGTGTGGTCGTTTAATTCGCTCTTCTACGCATAGAGGTATAATTTATTTGATAGATGCACGATATCTGTCCGGGGAAATACAAAGATTCTTTCCGTCTCATTGGAGGCCGACTGTCGTTTCAAAGACCAAGGCGGCCGAGATAACAAGGAGGTTCTGGCAAATTGGCGAATAAAGTAGCACGACAAGCTGACGAGCAATTAAGAAAAACCAAGATCATCTGCACCATAGGACCGGCCACAGCCAGTTTCCAGAAAATAAAGGCTTTAAGGAACGCGGGCATGGATTTAGTTCGGTTGAACATGTCGCATTCCTCCCACGCAGAGGCGAAAAAAGTTATCGACTGGGTAAATAGGCTTAACCAAACTGGGGGCTCGCCGGTTTCAGTTTTATTGGATACACAAGGCCCGGAGATTCGCACGGGAGAGCTCAAGAACCCGATGAAATTAAAAACTGGACAGATTGTTTCGCTAACGGTCAGAGATGCTGAGTTGGTCGAGACCCAGTCGATTCTTGTGAACTACGAGGAGATCGTCGATGTCGTTGACGTCGGTTCGCTGATTACCTTGGATAATGGTCTTCTTAATTTCGAGGTATTAGAGAAAAAAGGGGGGCAGCTGGTGTGCCGAGTTTTGGATGGCGGAACCCTAGGAAGCCGCAAGCACGTAAATCTTCCGGGGATAAGAGTCAATCTGCCGGCGATTACAGAAAAAGACAAAAGAGACATTCAATTCGCTAAGAATCATGGGGTTGACTTCATAGCGCTTTCCTTCGTCAGGGAAGCCTCCGACATCGAGGAATTGCGTCGAGTTCTTGGTGCCAAGGGAGAAACGATCAAAATAATCGCCAAGATAGAAGATCGAAGTGGCGTAGAGAACATCCACTCCATTGTGGGTGCTGCAGATGGGGTTATGGTGGCCAGAGGTGATCTTGGCATCGAAACGAATATCGCTGATCTACCAAACATCCAGAGGAGAATCGTTCATTCAAGCGCTGTAGGCGGAAAGCGCTGCATAGTCGCCACCCATCTTTTGGAATCGATGATTGAAAATCCGATACCGACACGCGCGGAGGTGACTGACGTCGCCAACGCCGTTTATGAAGGCGCTGACGCTGTGATGCTCTCGGGTGAAACAAGTGTGGGAAAATATCCGACGAGATGTGTTGAGCAGATTGTCGATATTGTAAAGCGAGCAGAAAAATATGCTGGTTTAGGTTACGAGAAAGAGTTAGTTGCACTCGATGATAAGCAGCATCTTGCGGTGCATGCGGTTGCTTTGGCTGAGTCGTTGCGCGCTGTAGGCATTATCGTGATCACTCGTCGAGGTATAATGGCTGATCTGGTTACCAATGCTAGGCCACACTCGGTTCCTATTTTTGCCTTTGCCAATTCTAACCAGGTCAGAAAGCGACTTGTCCTGAATCGATCGGTCAATACTTTTCAAATCCCGTTTAGTCGAAATCCTGATAAAACCTTGAACCGAGCAATGAAAATGCTCAAACGGATTCATGGATTTGCAGCACAAGATAAAGTAGTGGTGGTTTCTGATGTGTTAGCAGATTCGCCGTCTGATGCAATTCAAATTCGACCTTTGGGTGAGTCTTAACCGCTAAAAGTGTCGTAGAACATTCGGAATGATACGACAGACAACATGATGCCAAATATTTTTTTTAGTAATTGGGGAGAAGTTTTGTGAGCAAGCCTGACGCCTAGAGGTGCTCCGGAAATCGCACCCAGCACTATCCCAATGAAGGCATCTTTATCGACATAGCCCAATAGATTCGGATCGATAAGTTCAGGAGAGAGTAAAAAGTAGCCCAGGGCTCCAGACATCGCGATTGGGATGCCCAAGAAACTAGAAGTCGCGGTCGCATGGTGTGGTTGAATATTAAAAAAGATGAGGGTCGGAACGATAATATTACCTCCCGCAATACCCGCGCTTCCCGAGGCTATTCCAGCCCCGATACCCAAGAAACTGCTGCCCGTAAGACCTGGTAATCTTCTTTCAGGTGTTGGTTGCCAGCTTGAGATCATCACCAATGCAACAGCGGCGAGAAACGAGGCAATGATGATTTTAAGAATCGAGGGATCAAGAGACGAGACTACGATGCTGGATAGCATGCTACCTACAAGGAGCGATAGCAGTAACTTTCGTACGAGATGCCACTGTACCATTTGCTTCTTATATTGAGCATAAGCGGCCGATGCGGAGGTGAAAACAATACAGCTCAATGACGTAGCAATCGCAATTATGAGGATGAAAGCCGAATCGAAACGATTCGTAGTNTCGTAGATCAANTACAGNGCGGGAACGATGACTACGCCGCCTCCTATACCNAGAAGCCCGCCTAAAAAACCGCTNACTAGACCTAAGAGCAAACAGAGTAAAATGAAGAAAACTGGGTCCAATTGAAGTACTGTTGGATGAATGTCTGATCAATATATACGCTATAAAAATGAATGACTATGAATAAGTGTGGCCTNCTAATTTNCATANTGNTTTTTNTAATGNCNAGCTCGTTAACCTCTTGGAGTGAGGTCGTGGTGTANGCAAACGGAGATAGATACGAAGGNAGTTTTCAGGANGGTTTNAGGGATGGAGAGGGTACCTATAGTTGGACAAATGGTGACGTCTACGCTGGTCGGTTTGTCAGGGATCAGCCGCATGGTCAGGGTACTTTTGAATGGAGCGATGGTCGGATCTATCAAGGCGATTTTGTGATGGGAAGCCGGCAGGGCAAAGGAACTTATTCGACTGTTCAAGGAGACATCTATGAGGGCGATTTTAACGAAAACCGAATGCATGGAGAGGGCACTTATCAATGGTCAAATGGAGACAAGTATTCGGGAACTTATTTAAATGGTAAGCGTCATGGCCTTGGTGAGTTTGTCTGGGCCAATGGAGAACGATATGAAGGGTGGTTCTTAGACGACTACATGTCAGGGAAGGGTACGATGGTTTATCTTGACGACTCTAGATACGAAGGGAATTTTGAGAACAATCTTCGAAGCGGTTATGGCGAATTATTCTCCACATTGGGAGGCGCTTTTAAGGGGTTTTATCGTAATGACCAACCCGAGGGTTATGGCGTGAGACTAACCATTGAGGAAGAAGTGATATTGGAGTATTGGGTAGACGGAGGGTTGGACAAATCGAGAGCTTTAGACGTCAAAGAAGAGTGTAAGGTACTTCATGAAGGCCGGAACTGGTTTGTTGTCGCGGAGAATTGTATAGACGGCTTCGCGCATGGACAAAGTGCAATGGTCGATGAGGAGTTACGTGTTCTTGTGCCCGAAGCTTTCTTGGTCTTGGGTCGATTGGTTGAAGGCGAGATCCTGAATTTAAGTCCTTCTCAAAGCGATCAGAGTGAATGAGATATTGAATCTTTAATTAGTTCCTCGGTGTCAATGTGTTAGAAAAAAACGAGATTGAGATTCCAGGTTTTTCTGTAAGGAGATTGATCAGGAGCGAAACGGTATATCAAGTCTGGGAAGCGCTTAATGTTGCTGCGGACCTTAAGGTTGCTATCAAATCGATAGACCTATCGCTTNTTAGTGAAGAGGTTGAAGATTCTGTTTTAGATCAGTTGTTTGCTCGTCAGGATTATCCGGATAGTGTTGGTCCCAAGCTTCTTGATAGCTTGCGTATTGAAGGCCAGTACTATCAAATTTTTGAATACATCGACGGTGTAAATTTGCGNGATCTCNTATATCAGGGGATTTCAATTGCTGTTTTTAATGATCTGATATCTCATGTCTTAAGAGCGCTTGGTCGGCTGCATGATGCTGGACTTTTTCACGGNGACTTGANGCCTGAAAATATCGTCGTNGATGACGACGGTGAAGTATTTCTTCTCGATGGAGCGCCAGATGTTCGATCTCTGGANATAAAAGCTGAAAGCTTNGNTAATTTGTTTAAAGGGGCGACTTCTAGCTACGCGAGCCCTCAATTTAAAACCGATNGTTTACCGACTGTTGAGTCGGANCGATTTTCTCTAGGTATCTTGATTCTTGAGGCGTTAACCGGTGATTTGCCCTCTTCAGAGTTGTCTTCGGATCAGAGAAAAGGCGGGGGCGGTTTTTCGAGGCTGCCCGAGCAATTTAAGGGGTATCAAGGTTTTCTGGATACTTTGTTTGGAGTCGAAGGCAACGCTGAGTCGAAAGGCACCTCGGGTTTAGCATCAGGCCTGTCCGCCCAAATGATGGACACAGAACCCGGCGAAGTCAGGATTAATACTGCTCCTGTCTCGGAAGAGGAAATTCGATTATTAGGGGCGAGTCTCTTTGAGATGAACAACGAGGTACGTACGGCGTCTCCCAATAAGCGTGTGTCTGTACAAAGCACTGGGTGGATAATGTCTCTAGTAGGTATAATTCTGATCGGCTTTGCTTGGGTTATCTCCTTTAGGGCAGATTTAATACCTGAACCTATTGACAGTTGGGTGCTAGGTAACTCGAACGCAGAAACTGAGGCCGCAAGAATCGAAGCGCAGTCCTTGAGAGAAGACCCGAACCAGGGTTTGTCTACCAAGTTGGCCGCATACAACCGATTGATCAATCTTGCCCCAGATGATCCACAAGGTTACGAGGATCTTGAAAGCATCAAAAGCGAATGGATCGCGTCAATTAATCAGGCTTTGAGTGAAGGTCGTTATTCGTTTGCAGAAGCACGATTAGAGGAAGCTGAAGCGGTATTACCTCAGGATCCGAGACTGATCGGTTTATCCATTGGTCTCCAAAACTGGCAGAGAGCAGAGAGCTTGTTTGAAGCGAGCCGTGAGAGGAGGTTAGGTTTTGTAGACGACGAAGTCCCGCTTCTTAATTCCCTGATCGCTTCTTACCAGAATGTCCTCAGACTGGCTCCAAACCATCAGGGCGCTGNCCGAGAACTAAATTTGATTGCTGTGCGATTTTCCNTACTGGCCAGAGAGGCTTTTGATTCGAAAGACTTGTCGACGACTCTTAACTATTTAGAGCGCGCACAGAGTGCCGACCCTTCCGTATTAGCACTTTCAGATGTTAAAGAGCTGCTCTTTCAGACCCGTGAANTAANAGCGACCATACAATCGATTTTGGATGAAGCNCAATTCTATTTCTCNCAGGGGCAATTGGTCTCTCCTGCTGANGAAAACGCGTTAAATTTATATAATCAGGTTTTGGTCGTTGATCCTAATAATATTGTTTCAAAACAGAAAGTTAGTACGATAATCGAATCTAGTATCTCGCTTGTAGAGTCGAGAATATTGCAAGGCGATTTGAATCAAGCAGAAGATCTCCTAAACGAAATCCTGGGCGCTGGAGCTTCGCTCGACGTAATAAGGCCTTATCTTATAGAAATTAGTGAAATCCGAGAAAAAACTGCTTTAGTTAATCAGCGATTAGATCGGGCTCGACTTCTTATTAACAAAGGCTATATAACGCAGCCGCCGAGAAACAATGCAGTCGCTGCGTTGAGAGAAGTTGAAAGAATCGATCCGGACAATGTTGATGTACGTTTGTTACTAGAAGAGTGCTCGATATTGTTGGTTACTGTAGCTCGAGATGCTCGAAAGCACGGTTATAAAGAATTGGCTTTAAAGTATCTGGAATTGGCTATTCGTATTAAACCAAATGAAGAAGATTGGTTAGCAATGAGAGCTGCTTGGTCTACTTAGAATCGGTCCTTTCGAATATGAAAAGATTCCTTTGTTCTTGATTTTGCGTACAGCCGATCCTATGCTCGCCAAGAATTTATCTAGTGTAGGTGTGTAAATTGGCTGTCGAAATTCCCTATAAAAGAGAGATGGAGTTCGAATATGGACGAATTGAACAGGTAGCACCGGGAGTCAGGCGAGTTATAGCAAATAATCCAAGTGCGTTTACCTTTCATGGAACTGGAACGTATATCCTAGGTGAAGGAGAGGTCGCGGTAATCGATCCGGGCCCGCTAGATCCCAATCACATTGAAGCGATTTTCAATGGAATCGAGGGAGAAAAAGTGACCCATGTGCTAATTACTCACACTCACATGGACCACTCTCCTGGCTATCAGCTTATGAAGTCACGGTGCAACGCCGTGTCTTATGGTTTTGGGCCTCATGGCTCCGGAAAAATTGATGATGGGGTGAAAGTTGAGGAGGGCGGAGACATGCAGTTTGTCCCCGATGAGCGTGTCAGTCACGGAGACATCATTGATGGTGGGAATTGGTCTGTAGAGTGCGTCTATACGCCTGGCCATACGTCTAACCATGTTTGTTACCAATTGAAGGAAGGACGAGTGCTTTTCACCGGTGATCATGTAATGGGATGGTCGACAAGTATTGTCTCGCCCCCCGATGGGGATATGGAGGCATATATGAACAGCTTAGAATTACTGCTGAAAAGAGATGATAGTGTTTACTGGCCGACGCACGGGCCGGCGATCACCGAGCCGAAGGATCACGTAACCGCCTTCATAGCTCATCGACGAGAAAGAGAGGAACAGATTTTGAAATGCGTGGACGAAGGGGTCCACATTATCTCGGAGATGGTGCCTAAGATGTACCAAGGTACGCCAGAATTTATGTATCCCGCTGCTGCTCGCAGTGTCTTGGCAGCTGTTGAATATATGATTAAACGTGGGGTTTTAGTTTCCGATCAAGATAACCTGATAGAAGCTACTCTTAATAAGAACTAGCTAGCAATCTGGGTTTCAGGCCCTTTGATGGCTTTGCCGGTTTCTACATTAAGAAGGTTGTNCTGAATGGGCAGTTGCACGACNACTGCAACTCCCGAATTATCCGACAGATTGACAGCCCTGACATGCCCTCCNTGGTGCTCCGCGATCACTCTTACAACGTAGAGCCCGAGTCCAAAATGCAGTCGATTGTGCTGATCACGGTGACTCACCATGGAATCGAAAAGAGAGTTTTCTACCGACGGAGACAAGATCCTTCCTCGATTGGCGACGGTTATTCTTAGCAGGTTATCAATNTTATCNAGCTGCACTCTGATCGTNGTATCTTTCCNGTGAAAGTCCAGAGCGTTGTCCATTATTTTGTCCATCATTTGTTCGACTCGATAATCTGAAGCCATAGTCAGCACTGGACTGTTGGTCCCCGAATAGACAATTGATGCATTTGGATGAGTCAGATTGTAGTTGTTTACATAATTCTCTAGTAGCTGNTNCAAATCCACAGGTTCAAAATCNTCAGACTGTAGNGCCTCCTCAAGATTGGCGGCATCAGCGAGATTCTGCACAATAGAGCCTATTCTATTGACTCCTCTTTTTGCGCTCTCCAGATATTTGCTATTGCTGACATCTTCGTGATTCAAGGCTAGGTTTTGTAAGGAAGTGCTTAAGGTGTTTAGGGGATTATTGATTTCATGTCGGAGTGTTCTGGGCATGCTTGCTAAAAAGGTGTTGTGCTGTCGAAGCTTGCTGAGCATGTTATCTATGCTTCTTGCGAGATCGCCAATTTCGTCACCCGAGTTAACTTCTCTTTTCAGTTCTATGTCTCTCAGCCTTCCGTAACTATCTATCGCTGAACTGGCTTCTCTCCTGAGGCTCCTGATTCGCCATGCTAATCGGCCAGCGAAAGTGATCAAGGCAAAGAAAATCACCAACAAGCTNATNGCTGATAACAGAATAACCTCTTCGAATGCTTTACGCTGAAAAGTGAGAATATCTTTAATATTTTGCTCTACTATGACAGATCCGATGGTCTTATCGTTCGATACTATAGGGTGCGCGACGACAATAATTTCCTGTTCGTCTCTGGAATAACTCCTAACTGCCATNGGTTCGCCGATTAGGCTAGCTGATAGTACTTCNTCAAAAGCTTCTTGTTCATCNAGTGATTCNAGNTTTTGTCGATACCTTTCCCCAGTTGCCATTAAATGGACAATNGGNCGAACGTACTCGAAGGCGTTAGAGGCNAGCGCTAGTAATGTTGGAGNGATCTCAGTATTAACTGGATCNTCTACTTGAGCTTTTCCGACCTCNGCGCGGATTTGTCTCCTATCGTCGATTACAAGGATTTTTGCTCCTGAATAACCTAANCCTTCGACTATGTTTCTAACTTCNGGTGTTCGCAGTACCACGAGGTTAAAACTCTGTTTGCCAGGCTTTGGCACNGTNAATGTTTGACCTTCGATTTTCCTGGATACAGGGTCGTCGACGTCAATATAGGTAATACCAAAGTGCCTTCTAGAGCCCAAAAGATCCAGCGGGAAACGAAATTCAAGCCAGAGCTCACCGCTTTGGGTGATCAGCTTCCCTTGGATCTCGCCAATAGCTTGGCCAGTACTCGCGTATTGCCATTGCTCATCCATTTCAAAACCAGTTAGATTGCCCTCTTTTTCGAATGCGAGTGCTACTCGGCCAGGTTCACCATTTGGCTTTTGAAAATCCAGTCTTACTTGATCAGAGTTATCTAATCGCAGTAAGGATCTATCTCGGTATACGATTTCATCGTCTAAGACTCGCATATGTAGATAAAGCAGATTGCTTCTTTCTCCTAACAACAGCTCGAAGTCACCGTCGGAAAAACCGTTACTTCCGAACGGTAGGTATTCCTCCATCAGGCCGTCACCCCAGTCATTAGGGTTGCCGTCAAGCCTGATGGTGTTTTCTAAGGGTTGTGCGAATAAGGATTCAAAATCATCAAGTTCTAAGGGCAAGTCATTGAATAGATCGTCTCGGCCATTAAATAAAGTTGAGATTCCCTCTGCGGTAAGCAGCTGAGTCTGGGACTGGCCTTGTACTAATAGCTTCTCCATTTCATACAGCTGTCGATAACTGATCCACGGAATGATAAGTAGAGCCAATCCGAAGAGGACTAGCTTGGTTCCTAGGCGCGGTCCTCGAATTTGCTTGCCAATTTTCAAAGCATAAGGCCTATAAGATTATTCAGACCAACGATAGCCAAATCCATATTCACTTTTTATGAAATTAAAATCTGGATCTGCAACTTCGAATTTTTTCCTGATGTTTCGCATGTGCGTATTAATTGTATTATTGGTAACAAGACTCTGCATGGTTGCGTTCATTAACGTTTCATAGCTAACCGCGTGGCCCGGTATTCTAACCAGTTTTGCTAGCATTCGAAATTCGGTGCCCGATAAGTCGATTCGCTGATTCCTCCATGTCACAATGAGCGCGTCTTGATCGAGTGTTAACTCACCTATTTTTCTTCCTGTCGTTTTGTCTTCGGTCTCACGACTTCCTCTGGCTTCGCTAATACGCAATAGTGATGTAATGCGTTCAACTAGATAATCAAGAGATATAGGCTTTGGTAGATAATCCCAAGCTCCTAGTCGCAGTCCGGATATCTTGTCTATCTCGTCAATTCTCTCTGTAAGAAATATGATTGGTAAATCTGGAGCCCTCTGTAAAAGTTCTCTGCAAAGCTGAAAACCCCCATCGATTTCATCTTCTAGAATGATGTCGAGAATAGCCAAGTCAGGTAACTCAAGGTCAAAGGCTCGGATGGCCTCTAAGCGATTTGCGTGTGAGGCTACTTCATAACCTTTTTTAGCAATCGCATCTGAATAATTCAATCGTTGATCGGGATCGTCTTCAACTATTGCGATTTTTTTAGCCATTCTATGATGTCCGCCGGTGTCCGATGGTAAAGTTCACAGAGCAGCTTTGTGGTGGACCGCTCTTTGTTTATATCATTACAGATCTAGCTAACGATTGGGAGACTCTTAACCACGGCTTCAGCGCAGCATCTATAGCGCGGAAGTTTTCATGAATGTATGAAGTTCGTAAATTGAGGGCTAATGTTTTTTGATTATTTGATAAATAACTGGATGGAAGTGCTCGGCCTAATTAGTGGTTTGCTATGCGTGTGGCTGTTGATAAGGGAAAACGTATTGACATTTCCAATAGGACTGATTTATGCCGTGTTGACTGTTGTAGTCGTATACAACGAAAGGCTCTACGCCGACGTTTTTTTGAATATCTATTACGTTGGAATGAATGCTTATGGGTGGTTTTTCTGGCTTCGTGGGGGTGGGGAGCGGCGAGTCGAACGTCATCTGCAAGTGGGTTCAATTACGCAAAAACAAATCCTCTGGCTAAGCTCTATCTTGGTGATCGGGTCTGCAGTGATGGGCTATGTACTTACGTCTTTTACTGATGCTGACCTTGCTTATCCTGATAGTTTTACGACCGTTGCCAGCTTTATTGCAATGTATTTGTCTGCGAGAAAGTATCTTGAGAGCTGGTATCTGTGGTTCATAGTGGATGTAGTTCAGGTGATTTTGTATCTCATAAAGGGAATCGAGATGTATGCGCTGCTTTACTTTATTTACTTGGTAATGGCCTTTTTTGGCTGGAGAGCTTGGAGGGTGTCCGCTCGAGGAGTACCTATTGGAGACTAGAATCGTGNTAACTGGCCCAGAGAGTTGTGGGAAAACAGAATTGGCGAATCAACTGTCTGAGCAGCTATCAGTTCCATGTGTACCCGAGATAGCCAGGGACTATTTGTTAAAGAGGAATAGCAATTATTTGCCAAGCGATTTATTGGAAATAGCAGGCCTCCAATATCAAAAAGAAGAAGAGACCAGAAAAAAGTCGGACTATGTTGCCGATACGGATCAGCAGGTTTTGTCCATTTGGTGGCAAGAAAAATTTGGCCCGATACCTCGATTCATTAGTGACTTGTATAAGAAACAAAGTCGAGGGCTTTACCTACTCTGCTACCCTGATTTGGCCTGGGAATCGGATCCTCTTCGTGAAAACGAAAATGACCGTTTACGCCTTTTTGATGTTTATCTAAAGGATCTGAGAAAACGAGAACTGTCTTTTCGGATTATAAAAGGGACAGGAGAGGCGAGATTAAACAACGCAATAAATTCTATCGAGGATTACAGAGCATCCACCTTGGCTTGAGCATTTTCGAGCTGAGTTCGTATTTCTTCTCGATCGTTGCCTTGCTGAATCTGATACTTAGCCCAACCGCCTTCCCTGAGCCAATAGTTTTTGATATTGGCTTCTATTCGTGTCCTCGTGCTTTTGGGGTCTAACTCAGNACACATNNCGAATAATTCCTCAGCAGGCAAATTCAACCCTTGGTGCAGGGTTATCAGGTCAAATAAGGGGTCATGATTGCCAACGAACTCCCAGTCAATGGTTTCCCAGCGTGCTTCAGTAACGATGACGTTCCAAGGATTCAAATCGTTGTGACATGTCGTAGAGACTGCAGCNTGATCGTCCNACGACTNAGGGCATTGANCATCTAGATATCCATATATTTCNAGGAGTTCCTCAAGTGGGTAATTTCGTTCGCAGGTTGGCAAAGNCTCATGCAGTTGAGCGACGTAGGANATGAGTAGAGAGCGATCCGAAGATTCAGTAAATACGTCTGCTAAAAGAGNGCCTTCAATTTTTTTCGTGATCATATGCCCATTATTGGGGTTGAAGGCAATGGGCTTTACAAACTTCTCCACAGACAACCGCTCAAACCAAATTTGTTCGTGNTTGTAATCTACGAAGGGTTGTNTCGTTTCAGGCATTCGAAATATGAACGCTTCATCGTTATACGTAAAAAAGAAATTCCGGTTGCTGTAACCCGTATCTATATATTCAAAATCACNGATNNTATCCCTCGACCAATNNGGTTTTAANGCGAGGATNTGTTCTGTTGGGTCTTGTTTAGTCAAGTTNGNTTTGTTCTTTTGTTGAGGAAAACTGAAATTGTGCCTCCCTANTAGTTTANACCAACCACCATNGCCATTGTTGAACCAATTTGNTCATGGACTACGACGTCAGCTAAAGNATCCANNGGGGTTTCTTCTCGGTTTACTATAGCAAGACTCGCTCCCTGACGCTTGGCGTATTCNGGAAAACTAGCAGCAGGATAGACGGTTAACGAAGAACCTAACACTATAATTAGATCGCATTCGTTGACTAATTCCTGAGATCGTTGCATTTCTTGCTCGGGCATTGATTGACCGAACGATATTGTTGCAGTTTTAATGATTCCGCCGCAGGCACCACATGGACTAACTTGTCCTTGTTTTTCAAAGTCTTTTCTAAGATCGTCCAATTCGTATCGATATCCGCAGTCCAAACATTTCGCGTAGCTGTTATTACCGTGGAGTTCCACTACTAGATCATCTGGTATACCAGAATCTTGATGCAGGTTGTCCACATTCTGTGTAATGATCCCGATACATTTTCCCATTTCTACCAGCCTCGCAAGCGCCTTATGTCCCAAATTCGGTTTTGCATTTTCCCAGGCCCCATCTGATGGCGCGAACTTTCGTCGCCAGGATTCTTGCCTTACCTCTGCGGAACTGACGAAATCTTGGAATTGAATAGGCTGCATTTTAGTCCATAGACCAGTGCCTGGGCTCCTGAAATCCGGAATTCCTGATTCTGTGCTGATCCCCGCACCCGTAAAGCAAAGGATTTTATTCGATTGATCAATTAATTTGCCGAGTTCGTCGATTTGCTCCTGGCTCACCTCAATTTAACTCCAAAGTAGTGTCGTATTATTAAATCTATATTAAAACTCTATAACAATCTGTGATTTTCAGAGTACGACAAATTACTTTTTTAAATTTTGACGGTTGAAATATAATCTCAGTGCGTTAGGCAATTAATCACATATAGAGGTAATGCATTGATTAAACCACTCCTTAAATTAGCGGTTTACATGGCTCTCCTGGGAGGGGCAGTAGTAATAGCTTTAGGCGGGTCATTTGCAATATATGGTTGGTCAAAGGGGTATTCTGTATCTAGTGCAATTAGCTATTTTTTAAGTGCAGATGAGTTGGCCGAAAGCAATCCAAATGTTGAAGTGATTTCTTGGAGTAGGGTGAGTTGGGCAGGGCATATTCAGAATAAGCGCCTCTCCGAATCCAGCGGTTTGGCTTCAAGTAATCGATACGACCAAGTTTTATGGTCGATGAACGACAGCGGTAATGCTCCAGAGCTTTTTGCGCTCAATACACAAGGCGATGATCTAGGCACATGGACATTAGGGGAAACAGTTCAAAGTGATTGGGAGGCTTTGTCTGATTTCGTATTAGATGGGCGACCCTACCTATTGATAGCGGATGTAGGTGATAATTTTCGATGGAAGCCAGTTCATTCTTTGATTGTTGTAAAAGAGCCAGATGTTGGCCAGCCAGAGGAGCGAACTATAAGTGAAGAATGGCGGATAGATTTCTCCTATCCTGATGGTGTGTTCCGAGATTGTGAGGCTGTGGCGGTCGATCAAAAAAGAGATCGAGTCTTGTTGTTGACGAAGAGAGTTCATCCTCCAGAACTGTATTCTCTTCCTTTAAAGGCTTCTTCTTCTGCAGTTGCGCAAAAGATATCGGATCTCTTCCATTTGCCCCGAGCTACTTATGCTGATGTGAAGGAAGAGCCCGGAATTGGAAAGTATCGAAGGATGGTAACTGGAATGGATGTGAGTGAAGATGATTTGCTACTTACTACCTATCAAGATTTGTATCTGTACAAGTTATCCAGATTCGAAGAGGCTCCTGTTTTGGTGAGAATGCCCTTAATAGGGCAAAGAGAGGCCGTGGCATTCGATCGTCATTCCAGTTTAACCGCATACGTTACCAATGAGAGACGAGGCGGAGTTGGCGCGGCGGACGTATTTAAGATTGAGCTTCCCGAATTTTAGAAAATGCTTGGGGCGGTCTTGAAAGCCGGTCGATAATTTGCGTGGCGACCTGTCTTGCACTTGCTGCGCTTGTATCAACCTCCAGGTCATAACTTTCGCCATGTTCATGAACCTGTTCATAATGAGAAGTTGCTGTACCAGGAAATCTGC